>NZ_JBJEFJ010000060.1:0-15630 GCF_051873915.1 Pradoshia sp. | reverse complement strand
GAGCCATGAAGGACTCGAACCTTCGACCCTCTGATTAAAAGTCAGATGCTCTACCGACTGAGCTAATGGCTCTTATGGCTGGGCTAGCAGGATTCGAACCTACGCGTGACGGAGTCAAAGTCCGTTGCCTTACCGCTTGGCTATAGCCCATTAATGTTTTTTAAAAGCAACATTTTTATTATAATCACTTCTGACAAAAAGTCAAGTGTTTTTTTAATTTAAATGGCGGTCCGGACGGGACTCGAACCCGCGACCTCCTGCGTGACAGGCAGGCATTCTAACCAACTGAACTACCGGACCATATAATCTTATTAATTGCGGGGACAGGATTTGAACCTGCGACCTTCGGGTTATGAGCCCGACGAGCTACCAGACTGCTCCACCCCGCGACGATAAAAACGTACTACTTGAAAAGTCTGTGATGTTGAATGGTGACCCCTACGGGATTCGAACCCGTGTTACCGCCGTGAAAGGGCGGTGTCTTAACCGCTTGACCAAGGGGCCTTATATTATAGAAGTTTTCCACCTGATGTTCTGGCGGAGAAGGAGGGATTTGAACCCTCGCGCCGGTTGCCCGACCTACACCCTTAGCAGGGGCGCCTCTTCAGCCTCTTGAGTACTTCCCCGTATCTTTTCAGAAACTTAAGTGCCTCAGTCGACTTTTTCTATTATAAAGACTGTTTGTTTCGATGTCAACACTTTTTTAAAAAAGTTTTTCATCAACAGCTCTTTAGTTGTTTCGGCTTTTTTAACGCCGCTCAAATAAGTTACCATGCGGGCAAGGGTTATGTCAATGACTTTTTTAAAATTATTTTACCGCGGCATTTTCCACATACATATTTCTTCGTATTCATCCGCCTTTTTCTTCTGTATTCCATACGGCAGGATTGGCATTCGTACACCCACTTAATCTTGTGTACAGTGGGTTTTGCACTTTGGAGAACCGAGCAGAATCGCGGCGATCCGGTTTCCCGGAGCAACCTTTTAAAATCTGCATCTCCATGCTTATACCCTCTTCCGAGCAAGTGAAGATGGTAATGGCATAGCTCATGCTTGATAATCCCTTCAAGCTCTTTCATCCCGAGCTCATCGAGGTATTTGCGGTTGATTTCAATATTATGGCTGGAAAGCAAATAACGTCCGCCAGTCGTCCGAAGCCTTGCATTGAAAAGTGCTTTGTGAAGAAACGGCCTATGGAACTGTTTAATTGAGATATCTTCGACGAGCGCTTGTAATTCTTCTTCCGTCAACTCAGCTTCCCCCTTCAAATAGTATCAAACGAACCCAGTATAACATACACTAAACTATCTAATCGGCAAAGGAGGGTTCCTTTATGCCCCTTTGGCTGCAAAATCAAATCCAGCGTGCCTTTTATGAAAAAGACAGCAAGCAAATCCTATTATTGAATCAATGCTGGTATTTCTATAAGAAAAGCATTGCCTCAGAAAGCTAACAAGGCAATGCTTCTTTTATGATCAAGAGTTCGGTGCAATCATCGTTAGCGCAATACGCTCTTTTGGCACATCCACTTTCTCTACCCAGACAGTGACAACATCTCCTACTGCGACTACATCCATCGGATGCTTTACATAACTGTTTTTCAGCTTTGAAATGTGCACCAGTCCCGCTTGCTTTACGCCAATGTCCACGAAGGCTCCGAAATCTACAACGTTACGGACGGTTCCTTGGAGTTCCATCCCCGCTTTCAAGTCCTCAAGCTTAAGGACATCCTTCTTCAAGAGTGGGGCAGAAAGTTCATCACGCGGATCCCTGGCAGGACGCATTAAAGAGTCCAGGATATCCTGAAGTGTGATTTCACCGACTCCTAATTCCACTGACAGCGTACGAACATCAACATGTGCCAATGCCTTTCGCAGCTTTTCACTGCCTAGATCATCTGTTGATAGCCCCTGGCTTTTCAGCAGAGAGCGGACTGCCGCATAATTCTCAGGGTGAATAGCCGTCCGGTCCAATGGTTCTGCCCCATCCGGCACACGGAGGAATCCGATTGCCTGCTCATATGTCTTCGCTCCCAGACGAGGAATAGCCTTCAGTTCCTTCCGGTCCGTGAAAGCCCCTTCCTCTTCTCGCTTCTTCACAATATTTTGGGCAACTGTTTTTGAGAGGCCGGCGACGTATTGGAGAAGGGATGGTGATGCCGTGTTAACATTAACACCAACTTGGTTGACGGCTGTTTCTACGACAAAGGATAAAGATTCGTTCAATTTCTTCTCTGAAACATCATGCTGATATTGGCCAACACCGACTGATTTCGGATCGATTTTAACAAGCTCTGCCAGCGGGTCCTGCAGACGGCGGGCGATTGAAACGGCACTTCGCTCTTCTACTTGAAGTGAAGGGAACTCTTCTCTAGCAATATCTGAAGCTGAGTAGACACTCGCCCCGGCTTCATTGACGATTAAATAATAAATGTCTTTAGGCTGTCCCTTTAATGTATCGACGATAAATTGCTCAGTTTCACGTGAGGCTGTACCATTCCCAATCGCGACAAGCTCGATTTCATATTCTTTAAGAATCCGCAAAATCTTTTCCGTTGCTTCCTTTCTTTTTGAAACAGGCGGATGCGGATAGACAACTCCAATCTCCAGCATTTTTCCAGTTTGGTCAACAACGGCAAATTTACAACCTGTCCGGTAAGCGGGATCCACTCCCAGCACCATTTTTCCTTTAAGGGGCGGCTGAAGCAATAGGTTGCGAAGGTTCTCAGAGAAGATATGAATAGCTTGATCTTCCGCCTTATCGGTGAGCTCATTGCGAATCTCCCGTTCAATGGAAGGCTGGATGAGACGTTTATAGCCGTCTTCAATCGCTTCCTTCAAGAGATCTTCACATACTGTTTTTCCTTTGATCACTTGGCGTTCGATATAGCCGAGAATTCTATCTACGTCTGCTTTAACACTGACTCTTAGGACACCCTCCTTCTCTCCACGATTAAGGGCGAGGATACGGTGAGGGACAATCTTTCCAGCTGCTTCCTCGTAATCATAGTACATTTCAAAAATATTCTTCTCGTCTTTCTCCTCATCCTTCACGACTGATTTGATCATACCGTGTTTGTATGTATCATCCCGAATCCACTTCCGGAAGGCTGGGTTATCTGCGATTATCTCAGCAATGATATCTCTCGCCCCCACTAAGGCTTCCTCAGCGGATTCAACTCCTTTTTCGCTATCGATATAATGCGCTGCCTCCTTAAGCGGGCTGCCGGACACAGGGCCTGCGATAGCCCACTCAGCAAGCGGCTCAAGTCCTTTTTCCTTCGCGACAGTCGCCTTCGTACGGCGTTTTTGTTTATAAGGACGATATAGATCCTCTACCATTTGTAATTTCGTTGCTTGCACAATTTCCTTACGCAGCTCAGGCGTTAATTTTCCCTGTTCTTCAATAATACGCAGGACCTCTTCCTTGCGCTTCTCCAGATTGTCCAGGTATGTCCATTTCTCCGAGATTGTCCTAATCTGCACCTCATCGAGCGAGCCGGTCATTTCTTTACGGTAACGCGCAATGAAAGGAATGGTATTTCCTTCTTCCAGAAGCGTCAGTACATTAGCAGCCTGCTTTTCTTTGACGGAAGCCTGATTGGCTATTAGGCGAATTAGTTCCTCTTTGGATTTCATTCAATCTAACCTTTCTATTAGGGCTTTTCTCTTAATAGTACCACATTCCTTATACTGGAATCACAAGGGGAGTTCAGACAAAAAAAGAAGCCTCTTGTTTCATTCAAGTAGACTTCCGAATATAAATGTTATGTCATCTGAGGCAGCTGAATTCGTATGTTCCAGCTGCTTAGCTGATACTTCCAGGGATCCTGAGAGCCCGAAAAAGTTCTTTGTGCCCCTCATTTCAAACCCATCTGAATGAATCAAGAATCTCGAATTAGGTATATAGGAAAATTCCTGTGTATGAAAATGCTGCTTCCTCCCAGACATATAGCCTGTCACCGGAAGAGGGTAAACCAATTTGCCGCCATTTGGCGGATAAAGATAAAACCGGATATTCCCAACACAGCTGTAGCGGAATCTCTTCTCCTTGAAATAAACCTTAAAGATAGCAACTGCCGCTCCCCTCTTCTGAACGAGCACTCGGTTGCACCGATCCATTAATGAGTCCACATCTTCCTCATGGCAGTCACGAACTACATCAGTCACTGCGCGCGAGGATTCATGAGCAAATTCACCTGACCCTAGACCATCCGCCAATACACAAATGAAATAATCATCAGTTGCCAAGAAAAAGTAATCATCCCCACATAAGGCCTTGCCGTTCTTAGACGATTGAGCGGCAATTGCCTCAACCTTGCTATCCCGCAGGATTTCATGTTTCACTGAATATACTCCGAGTTCTCAGCGTTAATCGCTTCTTGCAGTTTCTTAATGGCTCTTCTCTGCAAGCGGGATACATGCATTTGCGAGATGCCAAGCCTGTCGCCAGCCTCTTTCTGACTTAAGTTCTCAAGGTACGTATATTGGATGATTTTCTTCTCCCGGTCACTTAGAACGTGCAAGACCTTCTCAAGCACCAAGCGTTGATTTACCTTTTCATACCCTTCATCTATGTTCCCGAAGATATCTAACAACGTCACGGTGCCTCCATCTGAGTCCGCTTCTATAGAATGGTCAACAGACAAGGCTTGATAGCTCTTGCTCATCTCCATTGCCTCAAGAACTTCTTCTTCAGAAACATCCAAGTATCTGGCGATCTCTTCTATCTTTGGAGAACGATGTAATGTTGAGGTTAGTTCTTCTACGGTTGTCTTAATCTTGGGGCCTAGTTCTTTAATTCTGCGCGGCACATGAACACTCCACGTCTTATCACGTAGAAAGCGTTTAATCTCCCCAATAATAGTCGGAACAGCGAATGCCTCAAAGCTTTTGCCAAAGGAATCATCATACCGGCGAATTGCCCCGAGCAGGCCAATCATGCCCACCTGAATGATATCCTCATGATAAGATTTCCCTTTGGAATATTTCCTTGCGATTGTTTCGACTAAACCTTGGTAATGGAGGACGAGTTGATTTTGTGCTTCCTGGTCTCCATTCTCTTGATATGCCTTAATCCACTGGGTGACTTGTTCCTTAGTTTGAGCTCTGATTTCTTCGTTAGTTTGAGATTGTCTCTGCATCACTCTCCACCTGCTCCCCCTCAAGAAACTTCGTCATGAACACTGTCACACCCTCATTCTGGTGTATTTTAACCTCATCCATGAGCGTCTCAATCAGATATAGACCCAATCCTCCTTCTCTTAGAAATTCCACAGACTGGTCTCTCTCGTATGGACCTAATCCTTGTCTTACTTCGTCAAAATTGCAGCTCTGTCCATTATCAACAACCATCACTTCCAAGCGATCTTCATAAAGGCCGAATCCGATCACTACTTCCCCTTCATTCTTACCTTTATAAGCATGTTGAACAGCATTTGTGCAAGCTTCACTTGTCGCAATCTTCAAATCTTCTATACTATCATAGGAAAATCCCATCCGACTGGCGATGCCTGACAGCGTCAATCGCATGATTCCGATAAATTCTGGTTTGGCCGGTAATTTCATCTCAATGTATTCATATGTCTCAGTCATTGTGCTCCACCCTCTGCATGGCTTTTTATATGGATAATATCAGCAAGTCCCGTGATTTCAAACAATCTATGCAAGCGTTCGGATAAACCGATGATCTTAAAATCACCATTATGTGCCCTGACGTTCTTAAACAAACCGACAAATACGCCCAGCCCCGTGCTGTCCATATAGGATACTTCTGATAAATCGACCACCATTACTACTTTGTCTTTATCAGAGAGCGGGAAAAGCTTCTCCCTTAAACGAGGTGCCGTATAGGCATCAATCTCCCCCTTCACGTATACACGAACTTCCGAATTTATATCTTGAACATCAATAGATATATTCATTAATTGACCCTCTCCTCAAAAAATATGTCTTTAGCGTTCTTATAAATACCCGTTTTTATCCAATCTAAAACTTACGTCGGATAATGATTAACGTAAAGTCATCACGCAGCTGAAAATGCTGCATTTTTTCAAGCTTCTTAAACAAATTATTTACAATGCACTGCGCATCAAGGTGGATTGATTTTTGGATAAGTTCAACCAATGTATCCCGCTCGATAAACCCTTCCTTTGTCCGGCATTCCGTTACGCCGTCCGAGAGCAGGATAATCATGTCGCCGACTTCGATTTTCCGCTCATATTGTTTGTATACCGTCCGTTTGTCCACCCCAAGCAGGAGCCCTCTTGCAGTCAGCTCCGTAAATTTATTTTCTTGATAATCATAGAAGAACCCTGGCTCATGTCCAGCTGATGCATATGTAAAGATATGATTAGAAGGGTCATATAACCCATAAAACATGGTAATAAACATACTGGGGTCCACATTTTGTTCAACCACTCTATTGATGCTCTCAAGTACACTTGCTGGGGATGTCCGGTGCTCCGGCAGGGAATCCATCGCATATTTAATCATGGACATACACAATGCTGCTGGAATCCCTTTCCCGATAATATCCGCAATCGCCACAGCAACCCGGTTATGTTCATC
The DNA here is from genome assembly GCF_051873915.1 of Pradoshia sp. Taxonomy (NCBI): domain Bacteria; kingdom Bacillati; phylum Bacillota; class Bacilli; order Caryophanales; family Bacillaceae; genus Pradoshia; species Pradoshia sp. The sequence continues at coordinate 9,061 of NZ_JBJEFJ010000060.1, read as the reverse complement.
CTCTACAAAGTGAAAATAGTCACCGCTCATATGCTTGGCCGGCACACTGATTGCTCCGATATCGAGATTATCCACAACCGGAATATTTGTGCCAAGCAAAGTTTGCTGAACATTTGTCGCAATTTCCATTTCACTTTTCAGCTCGCGCTGCTGGTGCCTCAAGCTTTGGAGCTCACGGAAAGCAACGCCGTATTCAAGCATCACCTCAAGCAGGAAATCGAGTGAATTCATCGCATCGCTCGAAAGGTCAGGGAAGATTTGTTTCAGCGCATTTTGATGGATACTAATAATCTCTTCTGGTGATACGTCACTTTCCATGGCTGATTTGCTGATTTTCTGACCCAAATATAGAGCCTGTTCCGTCTGCTCTGCTAAGTACTTCGAGAGAGCATCTCGGTAATCTCTTTCCAAATACTCTCTTTTCGTCACGCATCTCCCCCCTATCGAATCCATTTGGTTGTCGTGATTTTCGTCCCAACTCCCACTTCTGAGTCAATATCAAATTCATCCATCAAACGCTTTACTCCAGGCAGCCCTGCACCTAGTCCGCCTGATGTGGTGTAGCCGTCCTCCATCACTTTTCTGATATCACTGATACCAGGACCTTTATCTTCTGCTATGATGCGCAAGCCTGTTCTGCCGTTATCCCATAGCTTCTCAATACAGATTTCCCCCTGGCCTGCATATAAATAAATGTTTCTCGCCAATTCACTGATCGTGGTGGTGATTCTCGCCTGGTCCACTGTGCCAAACCCTAACTCCTTGGCCACATTTCTCCCTACTTGCCGGGCAGCAACAATATCCCACTCATTTAATATTTTTACGTAGGATTGGGTACTCATCATGCTAGTCCCCCAGTTCCTTCTGTAATTTCTCCAATCCTTTTTCAAGGTCAATTGCCGTCATGACATCAGATAACGTAATGCCAAGCTCGACCAATGTGATGGCGACGGCCGGCTGTATGCCTGTAATCACCACTTTAGCACCCATCAGCTTCGACATATTAATGACATCCCCTAGAACCTTGGCAATGAACGAATCAATAATCTCGATTGACGTTAAATCGATCACGACCCCATTCGCATTGGTTTCATGGATCTTATGTAATAAATCCTCCTGGAATTGAAGAGCTGTCGCATCATCTAATTCCCATTGAATCGAGATTAGCAGGCAATCATGCAGCTTTAATATTGGAATTCTCATTGTCACTCCTCCGTAATCTCTATAATTTGTCTATTCGTAATCTGGAGTGCCGCTTCCACACCCTTTTTTAGTGTATTTTTTGTAATAATTTCATCTAAATTGATCCCTAAGTTAACAATTGTTTGAGCAATTTCCGGGCGAATCCCTACAAGCATACATTTCGCTCCGACGAGGCGTACAGCTTCAGCTGCTTGTATAATGTGATGCGCCACCATGGTGTCTACAACAGGCACTCCGGTAATATCAATCAATACAACCTCTGAACGGTGTCTAACAGCCCCGCTTAACAAATTCTCCATAATCTGTTTGGCTCGTTCTGTATCAATGGTGCCAATAAGAGGCATAACCGTAATTCCCTCAAAAACCGGAATAAGCGGTGCAGAGAGTTCCTGAAGCGCTATACGCTGCAGGGAAACGGTTCTTTCCCAAGTAGATGTATACACATTGATGATTTCATTATTCAACGGTGTGATCCATTCATCAAAGTCCAGGACAATCTCCAACTGGTTGTCCTTCGTCATTACGCCCTCTTTCACCATACCTTCTGTGACGACGATATTAAATAATTTCATCCCTTCATTTACAAAGGTGAGAGGCCAGCCAAGACGGATAATTTTCTCTGCGAAGTCTCCAAGCTTAGATTGGAATTCTTCGTTTGAGTCCGTAATATTGGATATCAGCACCTCAATGAACTCATTGCTTGTCCGAACAAATACCTGATCAGATACAACATTGATTACCCGTTCATCCGCATTTTCCTTCATCTTGTCAACCCAGCTCTGAAGGATGTCCCCTTTATGATCCTGTATATAATTCTGCACAAACTTATTCATTAGTTCCTCCTTAAAGTTATCTAATGCTTAACCTCTATGCCAATGACAATATTAATTCGATAATTACAAATGTTCTATATAACCACATTATAAACACTAGGATGAAAAATGGGAAATCAGAATGCGGGGGCTTCTTCTAGTCAAAAACATAATTATTTACCCTAAATTTTGAACCACATGCTTTTATTCCCGCTTTTTTTTCATTTACTCAAAAAATCCTTATTTTACATATAACAGTAATATTTAATCCAATTTTAGGCAAATAAAAAAGCCATCAAGATTATTCCCTTGATAGCTTTTTACTGCAGAACATAATTGACTGCTGAATATTCACTTTATAAGTCCACCAGACCAAGACTAATTTGAAGAGCATACACAACTTTTTTCATCATTTCATCGTCTAGCTGCGTAATCTTGTCAGTTAATCGTTGCTTATCAATTGTCCGAATTTGTTCGAGCAGAATAACAGAATCTCGTTCGAATCCATACTTCTCGGCATCAATTTCTACGTGGGTCGGCAGTTTCGCTTTTTGTATTTGAGCCGTAATTGCCGCAATGATTACGGTTGGGCTGAATCGATTCCCTATGTCATTTTGAATGACTAGGACAGGCCTGACTCCGCCTTGCTCAGATCCTACCACTGGAGACAAATCAGCGAAATATACATCACCACGTTTAACATTTAAACCCTTATTCACCGCTGACTAAACGCTCCACAGCATGTTCAGCTTCATATTCGGCCTGAAAGGCTTCAGCTGCCATAGTCAAGTTGATATTAGCCATCTCCATATATCCACGGCGCATAGATTCACGAAATTCCTTCTTCTTACGTTCTTGCAAGTACATCTTCGTTGCTTGATAAATAAATTCGCTTCGATTCACATTTTCTTCTCGCACGTATCCATCCAACTCACTTAGCAAATTTTGGGGCAAGCGTATTAGAATTTCTGTTGTTGCACTGGACTCAGACACAGGCAAACACCTCCACCATCACTACAAACCACTTTAGTCCTTTTTTTATATCTTAACATCAATACCACCTCAAAGAAAGGTGTCTAGTACATTTCTTTCTTATTATGAAGCTAATTCCCCGCAGTTTATACGGATTTTATTCAAAAATGTGTTGAAAAATCATTTACGAAATAACATATTGACAATTTCGACTGTCTTTCCGCCTGCTTTATAGACTCTTGGAATACGGCTTGAAAGCTGGCATGTTATTTCATAATTGATGGTCTCAAGTTTCTCTGCAAGCTCATCCGCTGTAATGGCTTCATTACCATCCGTCCCAATCAATGTTACGACTGCATCCTCTTCAACAGGTTCATCGAGCTTCACCATACATTGGTCCATGCATATTCTTCCTACAATCGGCGCTTTCTTGCCTTTAATCAGTACATTTTGTCCTGAAAGCTTGCGAATCCACCCATCTGCATAGCCGATTGGCAGTGTGGCGATCCACTCCTCACCCTTTGCTTCATAGGTGCCTCCGTAGCTGACCGTGTCACCCTCATGAATTTGCTTCACTTGCTTGACCTTTGTATAGAGAGACAGGGCAGGCTTAAGATTAACTGGAAGCTCATCCTTGATTTCCGGCGATGGGCTCAGTCCATACATAGCAATGCCAACCCGAACCATATTGAAATAGGCCTCAGGCATCCTCATCGAAGCGGCACTGTTGCTCGTATGAATCATCGGCGGAAGAGTGTCCATACTATGAAGAATGGAGATGAATTTTGTAAGCTGATTTTCCGAATGGTCCAGTTCTATTTCATCTGCTTTGGCAAAGTGAGTGAAAACACCTTCTACCTGTATTTTATTTTGATTCTGTAAAATATATTCAAGATCTTTCATTTCTTCTTTGGTGCGTATGCCGAGTCTGCTCATCCCTGTGTCGACCTTAATATGAATATATAAGGGACGCTCGCTGCCATCAAGAACCTTGAGCGCTTCCTCGACATAGGACTTGCTGTGCACATTTACACGGATGCCATACTTTGCAGCTATAGGAGCATCACTCGGACGCGTCGAACCGAGGACAAGAATCGGTACCTCTACCCCAAGCTCACGGAGACGGATTCCCTCATCCAAAAAGGCCACAGCCAAAGAAGTCGCACCTGCACCAAGGGCGGCTTTGGCCACTTGAATATCGCCATGTCCATAAGCATTTGCCTTTACGACTGCCATTATAGAAGTCTCCTCCGGCAATAGTCCCTTAATTGCTTTTATGTTCTCTTGAACGTGGTCTAGATTCACTTCAGCCCATGTATCACGGTAAAATTGGTTGCTCATCATGATTGCTGTACCTTCCTTTTGAAGTTCTGTGTTTTCATTATTCTCCTATTTCAAACGATAGTCAATCTTTCATAGGCAAAATAAAAGGCCCGCATATGCGCGGACCTATCTCATGATGATTATTTCTCTCCAACTGGCGCCACTGATTTGGCCACCATCAGTAATTCATCCATGGTCAGGTTCTTGCCTGCCAGCATGAAATCTGTTCCTTCATAGGACCAGGAGATAGAATTGTCTGTCATGTAACCAACTGTAAAGCCAAGGTCTATCGGCTCGCCTGTTACCGTCGTCACGGCTGCTTCTGTCACAACTTTGGAGTTATTTTCAATCAAGGTATATTCCTTTTCTTTCCCAGCATAGGTGAGAACAGCCTTTTGTCCCTCATCCGTTTCAATCATCTTCTCACCCGCCAATACGACTCCATCAATCTCAGCTGTTGGATATTGAACCTCAAGATCAACATCCTCCTCAGTTGTCATGACCGGAACTTCCAGCTGGGCACCTGTCATATTCTTGCTGACGTCAAAGGCACCTTTTTCATAATCCGGATTGAAGGTCGTTTTCTCAAAGCTTACTTCTACAAGTGTATTGCGGTCCGAATCCATCACTGCAACACGCTTAGGCGCTAGAGTCTTCTTATCAAATTCCACGATCTGCAAAGGAAGCATCTTATTATTCTGATAGCGGGTCTTCGATTCAAATACATAGCTATCATCTGTTGTCTTAAAGGTCGCATCCTTATCATCGCTCACATCCATGATAAGAGATTCATATAAGTACGCTTGGGAACTGTTCTTCGGCCATTCACTTTGGAAGCGGAAGCTCTTATTAAGTGCCGGCGTCAAAACAAATACCCCTTCCTTATTACGCAAAATAATTTGACTTTGGTCCTTCTGGGCATTCTTCAAATTAACTCGGTAATTAGAAGGAGCCTCATACCAGACCTCTACATCATACTCCTGCGGCTCTGAACCCATCTTAAGCGTCATTTTCGCATCAGCCTTGTACCCTTTTATCTCAGACATCTTTTTCTCGAGTGCATCGACCACATCTGTTTGTGATTTCTGACCACAGCCCGCCAATGCAAACATCAAACACAATGCAAACATCAGCACTAGTAACCTCCTCAAAGCTTCTCATCCCCTTTTTACATTAGTAAGTAAAAGGGAGAGGATAAGGCACAAACACGCCATCAGCACGACCTTAAACAGCAAACTCTATTACTCTCTTACTGTCTGATTACATCAATCGGCGCATGGGAATGAATGAGGCCTTGTCTCTCCTATTCGCTAATTGAATATATGAGAGAGCCCGTCTAATTATGTACCTTCACATTGAATTTCTATCTTGACCTATCCTCGAGAATGACCTGAGCAGCCGCATACTCACTCGTATGCGTGATGCTAAGATGAACAGCATAGGAGAGGCAATGCCGAATGATTGGTTTTCCGCTTTTTTCTTGTATAATGGAAATATCCTGAAACGAGAGCTCCTTGCCTATCCCTGTGCCGACAGCTTTTGAAAAGGCCTCCTTAGCGGAGAATCTACCGGCAAACCACTCAATTCTCCTCCGCTCGCCTAAGCTCTCAAAGATCTCCATTTCTTCAGGAGTCAAAATTCGGCTCGCAAACTTCGGCTTGCGGTCAAGCAAATCACGCACCCTGTCCAACTCCACTATATCCAACCCTATTCCTTGTATCATGAATCGCCCGCCTTTTATTCAAAATATTTATTCGATAGGATGATGCCTATGTTCACTAGATCAGAAAGCTTTTCACAATTTATACGCTTCTACCCAGCCGTAAGCCTTATCGCTGCTATCTGCGCCATTCTATTTGCGGCAACTGCCCTGCCTATTCTGCCTAGCATTGATATCTTTACCTCTCTCAGCGGTGTCAACTTTCTCATCAGCGAGGGAGAATACTGGCGGCTGGTTACACCGATTTTCATGCATGCCAACTTTCCGCACATCCTCTTTAATCTCTTTACCTTAATCATCATTGGCCCCGGAATTGAGTCCCTGGCCGGAACAGCGCGCTTCAGCCTGCTCTTCTTGCTGTCCGGCATCCTGGCCAATGTCATTACTTTACTGACAATGCCAGCTATGTATGTCCATGTGGGAGCAAGCGGCGCCATCTTCGGACTATTTGGCTGCTATGCCTATATCTTATTATATAAGAAACATCTGATGACCCGCCAAAATTCACAGACCATTCTAGCTTTAATTGTTCTTTCGGTCGTCCTATCTTTCATGCAGACATCTGTAAACTTGGTTGGCCATATTGGCGGACTGGCAGCCGGATTCCTTCTCGCTCCTCTATTTTTGAACAGGAAATAATCACAGCAGGCTGACGTTGAAGCACGCTCCTTTTACTTGCTTAAACCCAGGAGTATGCTTCAGCTCTTCTGCCATACGGAACACAGCAGCATCCTTCAGCTTCGCCTCAAGCATAACATCAATCTGTTCGGCAGCCCTCTTGTTTCCCTTCATGAGCTCAACAATTTCAGAAACCTCCACATAATCAGCATGTGCCTTTGGATTTTTCGCATCCTTCGGTGAGGATAAATGAACCTTTACCGGGAGCGGAGAATGCCCCCATGTTTCAGCAATCCTCTCCCACTTTTCTTCAAACTCACCTTGCGGATTCATTTTATGATGATGCAGGTCAAATACAAAGGGTATCCCTAATTTTTCACATAAATATAAAACATCATCTGCACCGAAAAGGGTATCATCGTTCTCTAAGATAATCATTTCCTGAATCGGCGCCGGCACATGCGCCCAGTTCAAAATAAATTGCTCCAGAGCCTGCTCCTTATCATTATAGCCCCCGCCGACATGGAGCACACATCGATGCTTTGGGAATATACCAAACGCCTTCAGCATCCTGTAATGGAAGGTTAACGCCTTGATGGAGGACCTCAGCACCTCCTTGTCCTGACTATTGAGTACGATAAAATGGTCTGGATGGAAATCTACCCTCATGTAAGGATGCTCAATTAAGTACTGCTTAATCTCAGCGGCCTCTTGTTTTAACGCATTCATATACGGCCAATCCGCTAGGTCTGGATGGTCGGCCAGCGGAACAAGCTTAGAGGAAAAGCGGAAAAACTCTATCCCACTTGCTTCATTATGCTTCAGTAAACGTAAGCAATTATGAAGGTTCGATTGTGCAATTCGTTCAAGCTTCCTTACAGCTGCCTCACGGTCTTTCAGCTTACTGAACTGAGCATAGGTCATTGTCTGTGACGGGGAAGCATTTTGCAGCTCCACGCTCATCGCCACATATCCTAATCGAATATAAGTCATTTTTAAACACCATCTCCTTGCCCTTAGTATGAGCAAGGATATTTTTGTTTATGAGAGGGACCTACTGAGACTCATCTTACATTCATACAACATGGATTTTCGCCCTTACCCTAAGAGATTCGCTCAGACGGCTTGGATTTCGCCCTTACCCTCAACACATCGCCCATACGTCAACCTCTCCGCCCTTAAATGAGATGTTTTCGCCCTTAACTCCCTTTGTTTCGCCCATAAACCGTATGTTTTCGCCCTTAAGCAGGTGATTTCGCCCTTAAAACATGAAATCAGCCTTTACTCTCTTCAAAAGTGAGCTTCCGTCATCCCATATCTGCAGACGACACAGAACACTGAAGGGGATCTCCCTCATTACACCCTTCCCAATTCTCACCTCACGAAGCTTCTACAACCTGAATGCATAAAAAAAGCCAGCCCCTATTCGGGCTGGCTTATGTCAATCAATCGATTGATTATTTGCTTTGGTTCTTTGGTTTGGAGTTGCTGTAAGACTTTCTGCGTCCGCCTTGATTATTGCCGCCGCTGCGTCTTCTGTCTCCAGAGCGTCCGTCGCGATTGTACGGACGTTTGCCGCCTCCGCCTTTTCCTTTGTAGGAGCTTTCTTTGCGGAATGGCAACGGTCTTTCTTCAGTGATCGTTACAGGTTTCTCATCCGGCTCTTTAACGAATAATTTCAATGCTGCTGCTACTAGGTCTTCAGCGGTTTGATCTTCAAGCATTTCCTTTGCAAGTGGAAGGTATGCAGTTAGATCTTCAGAGGAAGCTACATTATAAAGCTTCTCTTTAGCTGTTCTTTGTTGACCTTCAAGAGCATCTGTTACTGTTGGTGCTTTCATGCGCTCCATTTTCTTCTTCGTTGTGCGTTCAACGACTTCAAGATAGGACATTTCACGCGGTGTGACGAATGTAATCGCCATACCTTCTTTACCGGCACGTCCTGTACGGCCGATACGGTGAACATAGCTTTCTGGGTCTTGTGGAATATCAAAGTTGTATACATGAGTAACGCCTGAGATATCAAGACCGCGGGCAGCAACGTCTGTTGCAACCAATACGTCGATTGTGCCTTCTTTGAATTTGCGAAGAACAGACATACGGCGTGCTTGAGTCAAGTCACCATGGATTCCTTCAGCAGTATAGCCGCGAACGGTCAATGCTTCTGCAAGTTCGTCAACACGGCGTTTTGTACGTCCAAAAACGATAGCCAATTCTGGTGTATGAATATCGATAAGACGTGTTAATGTATCGAATTTCTCTCTTTCAGGAACACGTACATAGTATTGGCTGATTGCCGGTACAGTCATTTCTCTTGCTTTTACACGAACAGTTTTTGGTTCATGCATGAATCTTTCGGCAATACGACGGATTGGATCCGGCATTGTCGCAGAGAATAACAAGGTTTGGTGAT
>NZ_JBJEFJ010000059.1:0-15946 GCF_051873915.1 Pradoshia sp. | reverse complement strand
CGAAGGATTAGACGATAAAGGAATGAATCTATCGTCTAATCCTTCGGGTCTTTATTTGTTGTTTTCCATGCATAAGTTGATGGTGGCTTTCTACTATTAGTGACTAGTGGAATGGAGTGAAATGCACTCGACACCTGAAGGAAGTCGAGGAAAGGCTTGAGACCCCACAGGTGTAAGCGCCTGGGAGGCTCAGTTTCTTCCCTGCGGTAAGCGAGTGTATTTCGCTGAATGGAACGTACTTTTATTTCCTACTGCTATTGAATAGGAAGAATAAGTTATCATCTTTCATTTTTGAGAATCATTTATTTCGCTTTGTCCCAGACTCTTTCTGTGTGAATAAAGATTGAGAGATAAAGGGTTATTGAAACGGGGTTTCTTATGAAGATACTTAAATAGGCAGTATTATTCATATGGGTGGTTGGCTTTACCTATCTCTTTGACCAGGTCATGCTAAAGGGGGACTCTATATTATTGTCGGAATCCCAATGTTTTTTTCGCTTGATGTACCGATCGAAATGGATAGATAAACGATAAGTCTGCTGCTGTGCTCTGAGATGTGTTTCTTCATAAAGTATGCTAGACTGAATGGACTATCGTTAATCAGAGGTGAGAGGTATGTACCTTTCTGTGAAGGAAACAGCGGAATACTTGAATCTGCCGGTCTCCTATTTAGACCAGCTCATTCAGGAGAAGAAAATCCGTGCTGTCTTTGATGGGGAACAATATTTAATCAATCGTGAACAGTTCTCCAATTACCATGAACAGCTCGAAGTATATAAGAGGATGTTTCAGGAATGGCTCCATGAACCCATTCCAGAGGATTGGGATGCAAAGGACGAGGATTAATAGAGGAAGAGAGGGAAGCCCAGCACATTCGGGGCTTCCCTCTTTCTGTTAATTAGCAGCAACGTGAGACTTTCCCATCCTTCGCATTATAGCGGGCTTCCTGAGCTTCGCAGAAAAATTGTTTGCGAGATGGAATCGGTTCGCCTGGATGATGGGTTTTCATGTGTTCCACATAGGTTTCATAGCTTGGCACGCCTACCATTAGACTGATAAATTGTTTTCGGTAGGAGAGTGCATGTCTGATTTTTTTAAACATGAAGTGTCTCCTTTCTGATCAGGCATTTCGGCTGATGTATTCTGATTCGTGCATGGTGACAGATTGACCTCTGATTAATTTAATCCAGATGCGAACGGCTGAGATGAGGACGGTGATGACGACGATCATGAAGACTGCCGTTAAACCGGTATTAAGGTAATCATTAAAGATGACTTGCTTCATTTCGCCTAAATCCTTGGCCGGTGCAAGCACTTCTCCATTATCGTAGGCCTCCTTGTACACTTTGGCGTGTGACAAGAAACCGATGGATATCTTCTCATGGAAGATTTTTTGCAGGCCGGCTGTCATGGTGACAATGAGAATCCAGGTGGTCGGAATTAAGGTAACCCAGACATACTTTGTCTTGCCCATCTTAAAGAGGATGGTCGTGCCAAGCAGGAGGGCGATTCCGGCAAGCATTTGATTCGAGATCCCGAATAACGGCCATAATGTGTTGATGCCACCGAGCGGGTCAACAACGCCTTGGTAGAGGAAGTATCCCCAGCCAAGGACACATATGGCGGTCGCAATGATATTTGGAATCCAAGATTCGGTCTTGGCGAATGGTTTGTAGAAGGTGCCGATAAGATCCTGAACCATGAATCGCCCCACCCTAGTTCCGGCATCAATGGTCGTCAGGATGAACAAAGCCTCAAAGAGAATGGCGAAATGGTACCAGAAGGCCATGAGTGCCTTGCCGCCAATCACTTGGGAGAAGATGTGCGCCATTCCAATGGCAAGTGTCGGTGCTCCGCCTGTACGTGAAATGACGGAGGATTCCCCAACATCATCTGCGAGCGTTGTTAAATCATCCGGGGAAACCGTATAGCCCCAGCTGGAGACCGTTGTTGCGACCGCGGCCGGGTCTGTACCGATTGCGGCGGCTGGACTGTTGATGGCGAAATAAATGCCTGGTGTCAGAACGCAGGCGGCAATCATCGCCATAACAGCGACAAAGGATTCTGTCAGCATGGCTCCGTAACCGATTGGACGGGCATGTGACTCACGTTCAATCATCTTCGGCGTTGTGCCGGATGAGATGAGTGAGTGGAAACCAGAGACCGCTCCACAGGCGATAGTAATGAACAGGAATGGGAAGAGATTCCCTGAGAAGACAGGTCCTGTTCCATCAACGAATTGCGTCATGGCCGGCATCTCAAGATTAGGCGCAACAACGAGAATCCCAATTGCAAGACCAACGATGGTGCCAATCTTCAAGAAGGTGCTTAAATAATCACGCGGCGCAAGCAAAAGCCATACAGGGAGAACAGAGGCAACAAAGCCATAAATGATCAGCATAATCGCGATTTGTTCGCCAGTGAAGGTAAACATCTCGGCTAATGTCTCATGCTGTGAAACATATTGGCCGAAATAAATAGAGAGCAATAATAGAATAATACCAATAATAGAGGCTTCCCCAACACGGCCGGGGCGCAAGTATCTCATGTATATTCCCATGAAGAAGGCGATTGGGATGGTGGCGGCAATCGTAAACATTCCCCAAGGGCTGTCGGTAAGCGCTTTCACCACAACCAAAGCCAATACGGCAAGAAGAATAACCATGATGCCGAAAATACCAACCATGGCGATGAACCCGGTCACTGGACCAATCTCTTCCTTAATCATCTCACCGAGTGATTTTCCATTGCGGCGGATAGAGCCGAACAAGATAACGAAATCCTGGACAGCACCGGCTAGGACAACACCGACAATAATCCAGATGGTCCCTGGAAGATAGCCCATTTGTGCAGCGAGAATTGGTCCGACCAGTGGGCCGGCTCCAGCGATGGCAGCGAAATGATGACCGAAGAGTACCCATTTATTTGTCGGGACATAATCCTTCCCGTCATTGTTCAATTCAGCGGGTGTCTTTCGGTTGTCATCCAGATTAAAGACTTTATGAGCAATAAACTTACTATAAAAGCGGTAGGCAACTGCATATGTACAAACAGCGGCGGTTAACAGCCAGATTGAATTGATTGTTTCCCCCTGATTTAATGCAAGTACCCCAAACCCAACTGCCCCGATGGCAGCGATAATCCCCCAAAGAAGGATAGAGCGAATAGCTTTCACGAATCTTTTCATCTCCTTTCTATTTGTAGACTATCATATTACATTATTTTGAATTTTTGAACATTTTTTCAATTAAATTTCACCTTGTATATCAGTTGGGCAATTGTTTATACTATAGACAAATGTTTTCAAAAGGGTTGAATCCTATGAATGAAAAAGAGAGTCAGATTCTACATTTAATAAAAGATAACCCGTTCATCACGCAAAATGAGATAGCGGGGAAACTGAATCTTTCAAGAAGTGCCATTGCCGGCTACATCTCTTCTCTGACAAAGCAGGGAAAATTATTGGGACGTGCTTATGTTCTTCCTGAGGGTAAGCGGATTGTCTGTATTGGCGGTGCCAATATGGACCGGAAATCCTCGCTCGAAAAAGCCTTCCGTCTCGAAACCTCTAATCCCGTCCAAACAACTTCAACTCTAGGCGGGGTTGCCCGCAATATTGCGGAGAATCTCGGACGTATTGGAGCAGATGTTCACTTACTGACGGTTGTCGGCGATGATCGAGAAGGCAAGGATGTCCTTGCTAGAACGGGTGAGTACGTGAAGATTCTTCCGTCTCTAGAGATTGCCGGACATACGACAGGCACATACACAGCCATCTTAGATGAGCATGGGAATATGGCAGTTGCGTTTGCTGATATGGGTATCTATGATGCCGTTGATATCCCGTTCATCGAGAAGCGATGGTCACATATCGCCGCAAGCTCCATGGTTCTGCTCGATACGAATTTTCCGAAGGAGATTATCAGCTATATCATTGGGCGCTGTGCAGATGAAGGTATCCCTGTTTCTGTCGTTCCCGTATCTATCCCGAAATTGGACCGTCTTCCGGAAAACCTGAGTGGCCTGGAATGGCTCATCCTGAATCGGGAAGAGGCTGAGGTGCTTTCTGGTTTGACGGTTAATGATGATGAATCCGTCCGGGCGGCTGGTGCCAAAATCCTTGCTCGGGGTGTTCGTCATGTGATTATCACACGTAGTGAAAAAGGATTATATTTCATAAACGATAAGGGGGAAGAAGGCTTCCTTACTGGACAGCCTGCTGATTCTGTCGTAGATGTGACTGGTGCAGGAGATTCACTAGCAGCGGGCATCATGCTCGGTGCCATTGAGGGTCATTCTATCCTTGAATCCTGCCAATACGGTATGTCTAGTGCCTCCATTACGATTCAGTCAAAGGAAACGGTCAGTCCATCCTTGAATCGCCTATCCCTAGAGAAGGAAAAAGAGAGATTATTTTAAAAGGAGATTAAACAACATGAATGAATGGATTAAATTATCAGAAGAAGTGAAAGAAGCGAAGAAAAACGGAACACCAATCGTAGCGTTGGAATCTACAATCATCTCACACGGTATGCCATATCCACAAAACGTGCAAACAGCTCGTGAAGTAGAAGCTATCATCCGCGAAGAGGGAGCTGTTCCGGCAACAATGGCTGTCATTGACGGTGTTATTCGCATCGGCTTAAGCGATGAGGAACTTGAATTCTTCGGGAAAACAAAGGGCATTGCGAAAGCTAGCCGCCGCGATATGCCATACTTGGTAGCAGCGAAGAAGAACGGCGCAACAACGGTTGCGGCAACGATGATCTGCGCAGAGCTTGCTGGCATTAAAACATTCGTGACAGGCGGAATCGGCGGTGTGCACCGTGGAGCTGAGACAACAATGGATATCTCCGCCGACCTTCAGGAATTAGCAAAGACAGATGTAGCGGTCATTTGTGCAGGGGCTAAGTCCATTCTTGACCTAGGCTTAACGATGGAATACCTTGAAACACAAGGGGTGCCAGTTGTTGGTTATCAAACAGATAAATTACCATCCTTCTTCACAAGAACAAGTCCGTTCGATGTGAACTATCGTCTAGATACTCCGACAGAGATTGCGGAAATGATGAAGGCGAAATGGGATATGAATCTTAAAGGCGGAATGGTTATCGGTAACCCAATCCCAGAGGAATTCGCAATGGAAGACAGCTTTATCAACAAGGTAATTGATGATGCGGTTGAAGAGGCAGAATCTCTTGGAATCACTGGTAAGGATGTTACTCCATTCCTACTAGGCAAAATTAAAGACGTAACAGAAGGCAAGAGCCTTGAAGCCAACATCGCATTAGTGAAAAACAATGCAAAAGTCGGCGCTCAAATCGCAGTTGCTTTCGGGAAAATCTCTCAATAATACACAGGCTGCCGGATCATCTCCGGCAGTTTTTTTAGTGGCTTACAGGCGCTTCTTTTTCCTCCTTTTGATACAATAAAAAGATAGGAAATTCATCAAAATTTGCTCTAGGGAGTGTTTTCATATGAAATTTGCAACGATTGGAACGAGCATGATTACTGAACGCTTTATCGAAGCGGCTGCTGAGAGCGGAAAACTCACATTAAAGGCGGTTTATTCAAGAGATTTAGAGAAGGCAACACGCTTTGCGAATCAATATGATGTGAAACTCGTATTTAATCAGCTGGAGCAATTGGCGACCTGTGAGGAAATTGAGGTAGTCTACATAGCCTCTCCAAATTCCATTCATTATGAGCAGGCTATCTTCTTAATGGAGCACGGTAAGCATATTATCTGTGAAAAACCGATGTTTACGAGTATGAAGGAATGGGAGAATGCCTTTGAGACAGCAAGGAAGAATAATGTCTTTTTATTCGAGGCGATGAGAACGATTCATGCGCCGAATTTCAGCGTCTTGAAGAATAATCTAGGACGTGTCGGCCAAATTAGAAGCGTTAACCTGCAATATATGAAGTACTCTTCTCGTTACGATCAATACTTGGAAGGGGAAGTTCCGAATATCTTCTCAGCTAAATACGCAGGGGGAGCGCTGGTCGACTTAGGTATTTACCCGCTCTACATGGCAATCTCTTTATTCGGAGAGCCGGATTCAAGCATTTATGTTCCGGTTATGCTCGATAGCGGGGTTGATGGAGGCGGGACACTTGTCCTCCAATACGTAGATTTTGTCTGTACGATTGTTTGCTCCAAAATCACCGATTCATATGGTTCAAATGAAATTCACGGCGAGAAGGGCAATATCATCTTCCCTGGGTCAGGGACCGTTGAAAAAATTGAGTTCATTGACCGGGAAACAAAGGTATGTGAGCCATTTTCCATCGAACAAACCAATAATGACATGGTGTATGAAATCGAGACATTCACCGATATTATCAAGACAGGCGATGAGGAACGCTATGTAGAACTAGCCAATCTGAGCGGAATTGTCTTAAATATAATGGAACATACAAGGAAGCAGTGCGGCATCATCTTTGGGCCGGACAAGCAATAAAACTAGAATCAGCAAGAGGCGGCCAGTTAGTGCTGTCTCTTTTTGTTTTTGAATCATACACACAATATCCATAAAATTCATGTTTGTTTAAAAGGAAAGGTGGAATGTAAGAAGAGAGGAAGTCTGTTTAAAATTATTCTAAATGAGGTGGATTGAAATGAGTGCAATTCGAGACATGGTCAACAAAGCTTTTTCCTTTGGTTTAGGAGCTGCCATTGTCAGCAAGGAACAGATTGAAAAGTATGTTGATGAAATGGTTAAGCGCGGCGATGTATCTGAACAGGAATCAAAACAAATGGTGAATGATTTAGTGCAGCGCGGTGAGGAGCGCCAGAAAGAGGTCGAACAACAAATCAACATGAAGGTTAAGCTGCGCCTTCAGGAAATGGATATTGCAACGAAAGAGGATATCGCAAGACTTGAGCAAAGAATTGCTGCGTTAGAAGCAAAACAGGATTAAGCGTCATTAGAGGACCAATAGAGTAGGGGTGGATGCAAGTGTTGAATAAGAGGATACGCCATTTTAATCGCTATCAAGATATTATTCGTGCCATGATTCATAACGGTTTTGGCTCTATAGCGGAAGAGCTTGGGCTGGCTGATATGCTTCCTTTTGGCGGCAAGTGGATTTTTGAAGGGAAGGATGTTAAAGAAAAGCCAGCGGGTGAGCGTATCCGGCTGATTTTAGAGGAGCTTGGTCCAACCTATATCAAGCTCGGACAAATGATGAGTACCCGCCCTGATATCGTCCCGGCTGCCATTATCCTTGAGCTTGAGAAGCTTCAGGATAAGGTACGGGAATTTCCCTTCGATGAAGTAAAGGCCATCATTGAGGACGAATTAGAGCTGCCGCTCGAGGAATTGTTTACTGAATTTAATCCAGTTCCAATTGCGGCAGCCTCTATTGGTCAAGTACATAAAGCTATTCTTCCATCAGGTGATATTGTGGCAGTGAAGGTACAGAGACCTAATATCACGAAAACCATTGATACGGATCTTGAAATTCTGCATAACCTCGCCCGTATTGCAGAGAAGCGGTATCATTGGGCGAGAGATTATGGCATTAATGATATCGTCGATGAATTTTCCCTCTCTCTGAACATGGAGCTTGACTACGGGATTGAGGGACGAAATGCCGAGAAGATTGCCGCTCAATTCAAAGATGATGATATGATCCGCATCCCGGAGGTTTATTGGGATTACTCCACAAAAAGAGTTCTTACAATGGAGTTTGTGGAGGGGATTAAAATCAATGATGTGAAAAGCCTTGATGAGATTGGCTTTGACCGCTGTCTGCTGAGCAAGCGTTTCACAGAGGCG
Organism: Pradoshia sp.; assembly: GCF_051873915.1. Lineage (NCBI taxonomy): Bacteria > Bacillati > Bacillota > Bacilli > Caryophanales > Bacillaceae > Pradoshia > Pradoshia sp. Next base: position 8,162 of record NZ_JBJEFJ010000059.1, on the reverse strand, counting down.
ATGATGAAACAAATCCTCGACGAAGGCTTGTTTCATGCTGACCCGCATCCCGGAAATGTGTTTGTCCAGCCCGGCGATCGGCTTGTCTTTCTTGACTTTGGCAATATCGGCCGAATTAATGCTGAGATGAAGTATGAATTCGCCTCCCTGCTGATGGCGCTGCGAAAGGGGAATACTGATTTTGTCGTACGCTCCATTTTGAAGATTGGGATTACGCCGGATGACATAAACTACGATCAGCTAAAAGCGGATGTGCAGGAATTCATTGATAATTATTATGGGCAGAATTTAAATAAGATCAGCATCAGCGACGTCATCAATGATTTCTTCACCCTCACCTATCTGCATCATATCCGTATTCCATCAGATTTGACGATGCTTGGCAAAACCTTTTTAGCTGTTGAGGGTGTTGTGGAAACTCTTTATCCGGAATACAATATCCTTGATGTCGTCGAGCCTTTTGGCGACCATTTAGTCAAGGAACGCTTCCAGCCGAAAAATATTGCAGAGATGATCTTTAATAAGGTCGTCGACTATTCTGATTTCTTCTCAGAAATGCCTCGCAGCCTGAAAGATTTGACGAATAAATTAAAAGATGGCAAATTTAGTGTGCAGATTAAAGTACCGCAGCTTGAAACGTTTTTGGCAAAGATGGATAAGATGGCGAACCAACTATCCTATGCAATCATCCTGCTGTCCTTCAGCATTATCATGGCAGGCCTGGTCATTGGCTCCTCAACCAGAGGCGGAACCAACATCCTGTGGCAGATTCCGATTATCGAAATTGGGTTTGTCATTGCGACGGTCATGGTTCTCTATCTCCTCTATTCCATCTTCCGATCTGGGCGGTTTTGAGAGGGAGGGTTAGAATGGCGAAAGGAAAGACAAATGCACTCAGGATACTTGACCAAAGGAAAGTATCCTATGAATTACTTCAATATAATCCTGAGGATGGCAAGATTGATGGGATATCCGTTGCTCTTAAGATTGGCGAGGATGCCCGTTATGTGTTCAAAACATTGGTGACAATCTCCGCAGCCAAAAATCTATACGTATTCGTCATACCAGTTATGGCTGAACTCGATTTAAAGCGGGCAGCACGAGCAGCGGGAGAGAAAAAAATCGACATGCTGTCTGTCGCGGATTTGCAGAAATACACAGGCTATATACGCGGCGGCTGTTCACCGGTCGGGATGAAAAAGCAATATCCAACTTTCATCGATAAGAAGGCAGAGGAGGAAGGAATCATTATCGTTTCTGCCGGCAAGATTGGCATGCAAATGAAGATCCATCTGGATGATTTGTTGAATGTAACCAAAGGGCAAACAGCAGCTGTCATCCATGAAGAATGAAGAAAGGCTTTTAACAAGCCTTTTATTTTTTTGTCTATATTCCCGAATTCCATGATTTACCTATTGGGCATATGATAAAATCAGATGGAAGAATAAGCCTGTTTAATTGGAGGAGAATTGACGGATGAGAAAAGAATACAAGCACTTTGAAACGGCAGCCGTCCATGCCGGATATGATACAAAAAAGCATGTAGGCAGTCTATCCACACCGATTTACCAAACCTCAACATTCACTTTTGATACAGCGGAGCAAGGCGAGGCACGCTTTGCTGGAACAGAAGAAGGCTATATTTACTCCCGCCTCGGAAACCCGACTGTTCAAGCACTTGAAGAAAAGGTGGCTGTCCTAGAAGGAGCTGAAGATTGCGCCGCTTTCGCATCAGGAATGGGAGCGGTTTCAGCTGTTTTAATTGAACTGTCAAAAGCAAATGACCATATCCTCTGCTCCCTTGGTGTGTATGGATGCACCTTTGACTTACTGGTCTTGCTAAAGGATAAATATGCGATTGATTATGATTTCAGCCCGATGGAATCAGAAGAGCAAATTCGAAACAGCATTCGTCCAGAGACGACCTGTATCTTTGTCGAAACACCCATTAACCCAACGATGCGCGTCATTGACCTAGAGATGGTTTCGCGCGTGGCCAAGGAATACGGCATTCCCGTCGTTGTCGACAACACATTTCCATCTCCATATCTCCAATCACCACTTGCACTCGGATGTGATGTTGCTCTCCATAGCGCAACCAAATACATTGGGGGACATGGAGATGTCGTCGCCGGTCTGGTTGCCGGAAAAAAATCCTTTATCACTAATCTCAAAAAGAACAGCCTGAAAGATATCGGCAGCATCATGTCTCCATTTGACGCATGGCTTCTTTTGCGCGGTCTCAAAACCCTGCCCGTCCGCATGGACCGCCACAGTGAAAATGCCATCAAGATCAATGAACAGCTGCTAAATCACCCGCAAGTCGGGCAAGTGTATTTTCCATGGAATAAAGATAATGCCGGACATGAAGCTGCCATTAAACAAATGAAGCAGCCAGGAGGAGTCATCTCCTTCGAACTAAAAGAAGGAGGGAAACGAGAAGCACAAGCTTTCCTTAACAAGCTCCAACTCATCAAAATTGCCGTCAGTCTGGGAGATGTGGAAACACTCATCTCTCATCCAGCCTCCATGACCCATGCTGTCATTCCAGAAAAAGACCGCCTCTCCATGGGCGTCACCGATCAGCTGATCCGTCTCTCTGTCGGTCTTGAATCGTGGGAGGATATTTGGGCAGATATTGAGCAAGCGTTAGAAGGGTAATAGCTTATTAGAGACTTTTTTGAGGAATGCATGATTTTTTATATAGAATTTAACAAGCCGGAGAGTGCTGACAGAACTTCATGCAACGATATTTCTGAAGAGAAGAATAGGCAGCAGGGGCGATGTGTTATACTTTAAGTAGCGTCTATAGCGATATGTATGAGTTTATTTACCTTTATTCAGCAAAGAGCTTACCACTTCGACCGGTGTGGAGATGAATGCCAAATGAGAGTGCAAACTCAGGGCGGGATAAAGGTAAAGTCTTTGGCAGATTACCGAATGGTTGAAAGCCGAATGACTCCGATCCATGTTAATCGGAGGGTATCAATTGATTTAAAGATGAAGTGAGGATTAGACAATGGCTGCGAGAGAGAAGAAAAACAAGACAAGTATAAAAGATGTAGCGGCAATGGCGGAGGTATCTACAGCAACTGTCTCTCATGTAATCAATGGAACTAGATATGTATCTGAAGAAGTAACGACAAAGGTAAAAGAGGCCATGAAGGAATTAAATTATGTTCCTAACCCTGTTGCAAGAACATTAAGGAGCCAGAATTCGCATTTAGTCGGATTAATTGTACCAGTTAAAGAATTTACAGATACAGCTAATGCTTTTTTTATGATTGTCGCTCAAGGTATCGAACAAACATTATCAAAGAACGGGTATAAATTAATTCTATGTAACTCCTACGAAAATCCTGATTTAGAAAAAGAACATATTCAAATGTTCCATAATCAGTTAGTGGACGGAATCATTCTAGTACCAACCGGAAATGATTATTCTTATCTAGCTGACCTGCCGATTAATAATGATTCACCCATTGTCTTCATTGACCGAAAACCCCAGAACTACCAAGGGAATTGTGTGTTAACCGATAATTTTCAAGGTGCGTATGCTGCTGCGAAGCATCTCATCGAAAAGGGGCATAAACATATCGGGTTTATAACGGGGGAATTAGGTTTAACAACAAGTGATAAACGTTTAGAGGGATATAAGCAAGCCCTTGCAGATCATCATTTATCCTTTAATGAGAAGTATGTGAAAATAGGAAATGCTTCTTTAGAAGATGGATACAGAATAGCGAAAGAGTTTATGGAGCAAAAAGAGGTCAGCGCACTCTTTGTTGCAAATAATGTGATGACAATGGGAGCTATTTCATACTTCCAAGAGCATTACATCAAAATTCCTGATGAAATGGCCATCATAGGATTTGATGATTATGAATGGATGAAAATCATTAATCCATCGTTAACAACCGTTAAACAACCAGCTTATGAAATGGGACAGAAAGCTGCTGAGGTCATTTTGGATTGCATCAAAAATAAGCAAGAAAAACCGACAGATTACATGTTAGATACATCCTTGATTATTCGAAGATCTAGTTAAGATCATTATTCAAGACCTATAGATGGACACATATTTAGTGTCGGACCTATAGGTCTTTTTTTATTTTTTTATGCATGGAACAATTTTCTTCTTGCTTAATCATGAAAGCGCTTTTATTATTAAGTTAAGCAATAAAGTAAACGTTTACGTAAACGTTTACGTAATTTGTTGAAAGAGTTATAAACAGAAAGGGAAGTGGTAGGGTATGAAAATAGGAGCAAAACGAAATTATTGGTTATTAAGTGCATTTTTCTTTTTTTACTTCTTTACATGGTCTTCCTGTATGTCTTTATTTTCTATTTGGTTAAGTCAAGATATTCAGTTAAGCGGTGCTAGTACAGGGATTATCTTCTCAGCAAACGCAATCGTAGCATTAATTATGCAACCGCTTTATGGAGTAATCTCTGACAAGATTGGCTTAAAGAAACATATCCTTTGGTTTATTACTGCATTACTTGTTTTATCAGGTCCTTTCTTCATCTATATTTATGGACCATTATTGAAATACAACATTTTATTAGGTGCTATCGTAGGCGGTATGTTCCTAGGTGCTGCCTTCCAAGCAGGCTGTGGAGCAGTAGAATCATATATTGAAAAAATAGGTCGTAAGTGTGACTTTGAATATGGGAAATCAAGAATGTGGGGCTCTTTAGGATGGGCAGCAGCGACTTTCTTCGCAGGACAGCTATTTAACATCAATCCTAATATTAATTTCTGGTTAGCTTCAGGTTCAGCTTTATGTTTAGTATTGATCTTATTAATGACAAAAGTAGATTTAACAGGTTCTTCGGATATTACTACTCAAGAGCCCATTAAGATGAAGGATGTCTTTGGATTGTTAAAACTGAAAAAGTTCTGGTTCTTCGTCATGTATGTATTTGGCGTAGTATGTTTCTATTCGGTGTATGATCAACAATTCCCTACATATTATGCTTCTTTATTCTCTGACATTTCTAAAGGAAACCAATTATACGGTTACTTGAATTCATTCCAAGTATTTTTGGAAGCAGGCATGATGTTCGCTGCACCATTTATTGTAAACAAAATTGGAGCAAAAAAATCGTTGCTCTTAGCTGGCTTTATCATGGCGACACGTATTATTGGTTCAGGTTTGGCCTTTGAACCAATCGGCATATCTTGTATGAAACTGCTTCATGCTCTCGAATTGCCGATTATGTTAATTGCGATTTTTAAATACCTGGCTCAGCATTTTGATAATCGCTTATCTTCAACTCTTTATTTAGTAGGTTTCCAATTCTCAAGTGCGATTGCTGCTGCATTTCTATCACCAGTATTTGGTTCTTTATACGACACAATAGGATTCAGTCATGTGTACTTCATCATTGGTGGAATTGTGCTGACATTTAATATTATTTCCTGCTTTACATTAACCAAGGATGTAAAAGAAGAAGTGCAAATGAATAGACAAGCTAAAGCATCTTAATAGAAAACTTGAAAAGGAACGTGATTTATATGACGACTGTCACAATGGCTAATAATGCAATTAATCAAGCAAATGAGGCTCTTCAAGAAGCCGTAAAAAAAATGAAAAAGGATTGGCGTTTAGGCTATCATATTGCCGCGCCAGCTAACTGGATTAATGATCCAAATGGTCTTGTGTTTTTTAAAGGTGAATACCATGCATTTTATCAGCATTATCCATATGGAGAGAGCTGGGGGCCAATGCATTGGGGCCACGCCAAAAGTAAGGATTTAGTTCACTGGGAGCATCTTCCAGTGGCCTTGGCACCTGACCATGATTATGATCGCGATGGGTGCTTTTCCGGGAGTGCTATTGTAAAGGATGATATGCTCTATTTAATTTATACAGGCCATGTATGGGTTGATCAATCAAAAGATATTGCGATTCAGACACAGTGCATCGCTTCAAGCAAAGATGGCATTCACTTCGAGAAGTATGAAAATAACCCAGTAATTAGAGACATTCCAGAAGACAGTACAGGGCATGTCCGTGATCCGAAAATCTGGGAAAAAGATGGCCTTTACCATATTGTATTGGGCAACAGAACGAAAGATGATATTGGTCGAGTTATTCACTATACTTCAAAGGATTTAATCGATTGGGAGTATGAAGGCGTATTGGCGCAAAATGAAAGTAACTTGGGATATATGTGGGAATGTCCAGATTTCTTTGAGCTAGATGGAAAGGATGTTCTGCTATTCTCTCCTCAAGGAATGAAAGCAGAAGGAGACTCTTACAATAACCTTTTCCAAACAGGGTATTTAATCGGATCTTACAATGAAACCACGAAGAAATTTGAGCATGGTGATTTCCACGAAATCGATCATGGCCATGACTTCTATGCGGTACAGACATTACATGATGATCAAGGTCGTCGAATTGCTATAGGATGGATGGATATGTGGGAATCTGAAATGCCGACTAAAGAGCATGGATGGTGTGGAGCTTTAACACTACCAAGGGAGTTATCTTTATCTGCTGAAGGAAACATAATCATGAAGCCAGTTGCCGAGCTGAAAGGCCTTCGTGAACAGGAACTAGAAGTGAATGTGGCCTCTATTTCAAATGAAGTTATTAAAACACCGATAAACCAAGAACTGCTCGAGCTTAAAGCTGAATTCTCACTAAAAAACCTTACGGCAAAGGAATTCGGAATCAAGGTGAGATGCAGTGAAGATGGAACGGAAGAGACCTCCATTGGCATTGATGTAGAGCATAGTAAGCTTATACTTAATCGCGAGCACTCTGGTGCAGGAGTAAAAGGTATCCGCCAGACGGCTATCAATTTAGAAGGCGATACAGTTATTCTTCACCTCTATCTTGACCGATCATCGATTGAAGTATTTGCAAACGAAGGTACTACCACAATGACAAGTAGAATCTATCCAAAGAAAACAAGTTTAAATGTTCAATTCTACGCTGAAGATGGAAAAGTAAATCTTAAATCTGTGCAGGCTTGGAAACTAGCTGATATCTGGGAATAATCACAAAATATCACAGCCACATTCAATCCTTATGGATGTGGCTGTCATTTATATAGAAAGAACTAAAATACAGAATGTCAGGTGATAACATGTCCAAATTAGTGAGTATCGGTGAAGTGTTAATTGACTTTATCCCTCAAGAAAACGGGGTAGGATTAAAGGACGTCAATCGTTTTGAAAAAGCACCTGGTGGTGCACCAGCAAATGTAGCTGCTGCGGTATCCCGATATGGGCAATCGGCTAAGATGGTTACGAAATTAGGTGAAGATGCATTTGGTGACTTTCTAATAGATACTTTAGAGAATGCTGGGGTCGACACTAAATCGGTATTAAGAACAAGCGAAGCTAATACAGGGTTGGCCTTTGTTTCATTGAACAGTGACGGAGAACGAGATTTTAGCTTCTATCGTAATCCTTCTGCCGATTTATTATTACAAGCAGAAGAAATAGAAGACAATTTAATGGAACAAGGCGATATTCTTCACTTCTGTTCAGTCGATTTAGTAGAATCACCCATGAAATATGCTCATGAAAAGTTAATTAAACAGACTCATAGGAATAAAGGGATTATTAGTTTTGACCCTAATGTCCGTTTACCGCTCTGGAATGACCACGAAAGCTGCAGAAAGACGATATTAGCCTTTCTCCCTCAATCTCATATTGTGAAGGTTTCAGATGAAGAATTGGAATTCATAACAGGAATAAAGGATGAATCTGCGGGCTTACAATCACTATTTACTGGGCATGTTAAGGTCGTGGTATATACAAAAGGGAGCAAAGGCGCCTACATCATCACTAGAAACCATTCAACCTTTAAAGAAGCATATAAAGTTACCGCTGTGGATACAACAGGTGCAGGAGATGCGTTCATTGGAGGATTTTTATCTTGTTTACTACGTGATGGCGTGACAATTAACAATCTAGAGAAATATGCTGAAGAACATAGTAATCATCTTCTAACCTTTTCAAATGCAAGCGGAGCACTTACGACTACTAAAAAAGGCGGAATTAGCGCACTACCAACGCTAGAAGAAATTCTCGCTATGCTATAAAAACCAAATAGACAAAATGATCATGTCCGAGTCAAAATGGCTCGGCTTTCTTGTTTGTAAGGGGTTGAAGAGTGGGGGAGAGGGTGGACAAAGGG
>NZ_JBJEFJ010000058.1:0-60434 GCF_051873915.1 Pradoshia sp. | reverse complement strand
ATCATCTTTTATGATGGTGAAAAAGCCGTCCCAAACTAATGAATAGCAGTTTTCGAATATTAATAGTCTTGCTGCTACTTCCTCATTCTTATTAACTGATCATATAATACAACGGCCTTTTCGTTATTTTGAAGACGAATAACTCTGTTATCAAACCGCTTATTAGCTCCTGAAAAATGGCTGATTGATTGCTCCATTCCGGGTATTATCTCTTGTTTGGTAAGAATGATTGGTTTGTCATTTACTTCCTAAAAGAAAGCAAGATAATCTTCATTAGATATTCAATCCAATGAAGTAAGTGCCTGGCGACAATGCTTTGTTCTAATCAGCGATGTGTTCATCGCGAATTTTTGTGAATTCATGTAATTGCTTTGTTGGTTCAACCACTCATCATCCCTTATTCACATATTTTTGAAGGTTCAATTTTTCCTCCGTAAGCTTGCCCGAAAGTGTAATTTTTTTGAAAAAAAGTGTATTGCTTAGTTGTGCATAATCCCCGCCACAGAAGGGTTTGACGTGTTGAGAACAGGCCTGTACATGACAAATGTCATATAGGCGCTATGACAGCTATGTCTGCCAAATTTCTGTTCCTTTTTCTATAATGTATGAAAAGAACAATCAATAAAGAATAAGGGATGGGACGATATGAAAATGAAAGAAGAGCAGCTTCGGCTGCGGAAATCGATGAATCCGTATGAAAAGTCGGAAACGAAGAAGAGCGTTAAACAAATAGTGAATACGTTCGTACCTTTTATCCTCTTATGGTATATAGCTTACCTAGGTTTATCTGTTTCGGTATGGCTAATGATTCCGCCTGCCGTGGTGGCTGCAGGTTTTTTGGTGAGAATCTTTATTATCTTCCACGATTGTTGCCATAATTCCTTCTTTAAAAGCAGAAAAGCGAATGTGATTCTTGGGAATATCAGCGGAATTATGACCTTATTCCCATTTAAACAATGGCAGCACAGCCATAATGTCCATCATGCCGGCAGCGGCAACCTGGATAAGCGTGGAGTCGGGGATATGTGGATGCTGACTGTGGAGGAATATTATCAAGCGTCCAAGTGGACTCGCATCCAATATCGCTTGTACCGGAATCCGCTAGTCATGTTTGGAATTGGCCCCATTTATGCGTTTTTAATCAGCAATCGCTTTAATCGCAAAAATGCCGGAAAGAAGGAAAGAAGGAATACGTATTTCACAAATGCGGCCATTGCAGCTATTTGGGCGTTAATGTGTTATTTAGTAGGCTGGCAAGCCTTCTTGATGATCCAAGGAATCATTTTTTATCTCTCGGGTGTTGCAGGCATTTGGCTATTCTATGTCCAGCATACCTTTGAGGATTCCTATTTTGAAGAGAATGAGGATTGGGAATACGTGAAAGCGGCCGTTGAAGGAAGCTCCTATTATCAGCTTCCAAAGCTTCTTCAATGGATGACAGGGAATATCGGCTACCACCATGTGCATCATTTAAGCCCAAGGGTCCCGAATTACAAGCTCGCCGATGCTCATATGGATACGAAGCCATTGCAGCATGTACCGACCATTACGTTAATGACAAGCTTGAAATCACTCCGATTCCGCTTATGGGATGAACAGAAGAAAAAGTTCGTCACCTTCCGTGAAGGAAAGGCTAAAATTTCTTTAAAAAGTGAAGTCATATAACTGCCATTTCCGCACGGAAATGGTACGATAAGGAAAAGGGAGACGCACTTTAAAAGAGGTTTTCACATGATCAAAAATTATATTGCCTTCTTGAAAACAAGCGGGCTTTCCCCATATGTATGGGCCATTCTTTGCATACTGCCGTTCTATTTCATTTTGCAATCGGATGCATCGAATCAATATAAAATGACGGGTATTGTCGTAACGCTGCTTTTTCTTTCCTTGTTCAGGGTTGCCTATAAAACAACTGGATGGATGAAGTATGTATGGGCGATCGTGCTGATGAGCGGTTTTACAGTTATGACCATTTTGTTTGGCTATATTTATTTTGCCTTCTTTCTTGCTTATCTGGCAGGGAATATTAAGAAGAAGGCTGATTTTATCGCCATTTATGTCCTTCTGCTGATCAGTACAGGTGTCTCGATTTATTTGGGAATCCTGCTGCATCAGGCTTTCTTCCTGAAGCAAATGCCGTTTATCATCATCACGTGGCTCAGTATTACTCTGCTCCCATTTACGATTCGAAATCGCAAAGTACTTGGGCGTTTGGAAGAAAAATTGGATGATGCCAATAAGAAAATCTCAGAATTATTGGTGGTAGAGGAGAGAGAACGGATTGCCCGTGATCTCCATGATACATTAGGGCAAAAGCTTAGTCTCATAGGGTTAAAGAGTGATCTGGCCAGAAGACTAGTTTACAAGAATCCGGAACAGGCAGCCGCAGAGCTTGTCGATGTTCAGCAGACGGCTAGGACGGCGCTGAACGAGGTACGAAAGATGGTTTCATCGATGAGGAGTATCCGTTTAAAGGATGAAATCGTGTTAGCGGAAACGATGCTGAATGCAGCTAATATCCACTTTAGCATTGATGAAAGGCAGAAATTAAAGGATATTCCGAGTTTGACGGAAAATATCCTCAGCATGTGCTTAAAGGAGTCTGTGACGAATATTGTTAAGCACAGCGGTGCAACGGAATGTAAGGTGATTTTTGAGCAAGATTGGAAGGAAACCGTTATGACAGTAAGGGATAATGGTGTCTTCAAAGGATATGAGTCCAGCCTTGACAGAGGTCATGGCCTCATGGGGATGAAAGAACGGCTGGAGTTTGTAAATGGCAGCTTTGAAATTGCTCTGAATGAAGGTACCTGCCTGATTATTAAAGTGCCGAATGAAACAAAGCAGGTTGTGAAGGAGGGGCGGGCATGATCAAGATTGTGATTGCGGAGGATCAGCAAATGATTCTTGGAGCATTTGGTTCCTTGCTGGCGCTTGAGGACGATATGGATGTGGTTGGGAAAGCATCAAATGGCGAGGAGGCACTTGCACTTGTCGCGAAGCATCAGCCAGATATTTGTTTAATGGATATTGAAATGCCGGGAATGACCGGACTTGAGGCGGCTGAAAAGCTAAAAGGGCATGGCTGCAAGGTCATTATTTTGACGACATTTGCGAGAACTGGCTATTTTCAGCGGGCACTTCAGGCTGGGGTGAGCGGCTATCTCCTTAAAGACAGCCCAAGCGAAGAACTGGCAGGCTCAATCCGTCTTGTTCATGGAGGACGAAGAATCTACGCACCTGAGCTGATAGATAGTGCCTATGCAGAAGCAAACCCGCTCACAGACCGCGAGCGGGAGGTGCTTGTTCTTGTTGCGGATGGAATGAATACGAAAGAAATTGCCGCAGAGCTGGACATTAAGACAGGCACGGTCCGCAATTATATATCAGCCATTTTCGATAAACTGGATGTGAAGAACCGGATAGAAGCCATTACACAGTCTAAGGAAAAGGGCTGGTTTAAATAGTCTTTAAGCAGCGGGCTATCTTTTTATGTAGTTATTTTTCCTTCTTTAATAACGCAATGATTTCTTTGTTTTGCTGTTTGATGCTCTTAAGGATTCGTTCCAGGTTATTTCCTGTAATGAATACGATAAGAATGAGGGCTATTCCAATTAACAAATCCACAATTATGAACTCCTTTTTATGATATGACTTTCTACTATTATATTCATTTTTCTATTAAATGGGAACTCTGCCAAAAGCAGAGTTTTTTTCGTCTTACTTAAAAGCTCAAATGGGATTATTTGGTATAATGGTAGAAAAGGTTAAAAGGAAGGGGGCGTATTACGGAAGAGTGTCTGAAGATGGGTTTGCCTGATTTTTATGTTCTTGACATGAAGGATATAACGAAGAAGAGCCAAGGTAAGTCCGTATTTTCATATGAGGGGTTATGATCGGCATCGTATCATTATAGCAGGATGTTCAAGAAATAAGGAGGTTACTCATATGAATAAGGTGACATGTATTTGTTTAGGTGTCAGAAGTATGGAGCGATCAGTTCGGTTTTATAGGGACAAGTTAGGTTTTCAGACAAATGAGAAAAGGAATCAACCGGAAGTCATATTCTTCAACACTCCGGGGACGAAATTTGAATTATTCCCGCTCGAAGAATTGGCAAAGGATATTCGGGAATCAGACCCTCCTTCAATTGGAACGGGTTTTAACGGTATTACTCTGGCCTATAATGTGGAGCAGAAAGAGGATGTTCAGAACATCATTGAACTGGCACGAAGCGCTGGTGCGACTATCGTGAAGGAACCGCAGGATGCCTCTTGGGGCGGCTACCATGCCTATTTTGCCGATTTGGACGGATATTACTGGGAGGTTGTTTGGGGACCGAACTTCCAGTTTGATCAGAATGGAATGCTCGTTTTTTAGCCTTGAAAGATGTTCTGTGGCTGATTCATCTAGACCTTAAATCTGGGTCCGATTGATCAGCAAGTGCATAAGATAGATGAAAAAGGCGGAACATTCCATGAAGAAATATTATTGTCCACATTGCAGGACATTGCATGATAGGCCTATCCAATGTGATATCTGCGGCTGTGAGGAATTGAAGGAGATTTCCATTACGATTCAGCATAATGAGAAGGAAAAAGATTGAATGATTGTGAGGAAGTTGTTTTGGAAGTTTCAATTTCCATTGAAAATGATTATCACCCATGCTAAGATATAAGTATAGTGAGAGACATTCTCAACTGTACTACATAACAGGGAAGGTGCATATCATGGTTTGGGTATTTGTCGGCACAACTGTTACAACTTTTAGCACGGTGATGATTTATGTTTTGAATAATGTGGCCAGCCCAAAGTGAGTGTTTGTCTCAGGGATCCCAAATACAAACGCTCTCTTTGGTTAGCTGGATTAGACTTGGTATAAATGAATAAGTGAACGGTATAGGAATGCGTAAGGAGAGTCATCTTTCGGATTCCTTTTTTGTTTTTTTGGTGATTTCAGAATTGGGGATAAACAATGGTCAATTTGCCGGTCTTTCATGTAAAATAAGAAAATGAAGTCACGACAATTTAAGGGGATTGCTATGATCACACACAAGAGTCAGAATGATTACATGTATCTTTACGGCATATATCGATTTTTTGACCGAAGCGGGGATAGGGAGCGGTCAGAAAAGACGAAGGAAATCATGGAAAAAATGTATGATAATAAGTACAGTTTAGCTTTTTGCGGACATTTTTCGGCTGGGAAATCTACGGTTATCAATTATTTGCTTGGCCAGACTGTGCTGCCATCGAGTCCTATCCCAACGAGTGCGAATATCGTTCGTATTGAAAGCGGTAACGGGGAAGCTCGAATTACATTGGCTGACGGACGGATTGCTGTATTTCCTCCGCCAATCAATTTTTCAGTGATGAAAGATTATGCGAAGAATGGTGCGGAAATACAAAGTATTAATTTACGAATCGAAGGTTTTCCCTTTGGGGACCAGGTTGCCCTTCTCGATACACCGGGAATTGATTCGACTGATGATGCACATGAACGTTCGACTGCTTCAAGCTTTCATATGGCTGATTCTGTTTTTTATGTGACGGATTATAACCATATTCAGTCAGAGGTCAATTTTCAGTTTACGAAAGATTTAACGAAGATGGGGAAAAAGCTGTATATCATCATCAATCAGATCGATAAGCATGACGATCGAGAGCTTCCCTTCTCCACCATCAAGGAGAGTGTGAGGCGGGCATTCCATGAGTGGGATGTAAAGCCTGAGGAGATTTATTATACAACCATGAGAGATGAAGACCATCCGTATAATCAGGCTCGGAAGGTGAAGGAGAAGATTGAAGAGCTTTCAAGGATCCCGTTACAAATGGATATTCCTTCCCTTGTAAGAAGACTTATTGATGAGCATCTTGCATGGAGGAATGCACAGGATGAGGATTTGTATATGGCCCTATCTGAAAAGCTTCGTTCCTATGATCCTATCTTATTGGAAGCGGTTGAGCAGTCAGAGCGGCTGGATAAGAAAATCCAGACATATGGTGAGGAAGCGAAACGCCGCTTTGAGGAGAAGGCTAATGCCATTCTGAAGAATGCAAACCTGACACCTTATGAAACGAGGGAGATTGTAAGGCAATACCTTGAAGCTAATGTTACCTCCTTTAAGATCGGCTTCTTTGGGAAACAGAAAACCTTGCAGGAGCGTGAGCGAAGAAGGCAGCTGCTAGAGGAGGATGTGAAGAAGCAGACAGATTCTACCGTCATCTGGCACCTGCAGGAACTGTTTCGTAATCTGCTTTCAGAGTATCCTGGTGATAAGCAAAAGGGATTGGATCTTATACAAGCGTTTACGTATGAAATTCCGTACGGTGATTTGTTAAAGATAGAGCCGCTTGCCGCTATGACAGGTGACCTTGTTCTGAACTTCTCTGACCGTCTTGCCTCAGATATTAAGAAATCATCGTTACATCAGGCAAAGATTTTGGCAGACAGATTGTTTAATGATTGGGAAAAGGAACGTAAAGGCTTATTTAAAACGGTGAAAGTAAGAATGGAAGAAACCCCGGATCTCTTGGAAGTATGGGATAAGTGGCAGAATGCCAAAGAGGAGCAATTGGCTTATGAGGCAGAGGTTATGAAAGAATTAGGGAAGCGGCCAAGGTTCCCGCTAGCTGAGATTGAGGATTTCCTGAAACCGGAAGAACAGGTGGAGGTTATCATTCCGAAAGAAACGAATGAGATGAATCAGTCAGAGCAAGAATTGGATGAACCGGCGGTTGACGGAGATGAAAAGAATCAAGTAAATCTTCCGCCCGCTAATGATATTATGGACCGGCTTTTGCAAGCTGCTGCGATATTAAAGGATGTTCCAGGGTTTAAGAAGCAAGCGGCAGAATTGAGCGCTCGTTCACTCAGCTTCCAAAACCAAACGTATACATTAGCTTTATTTGGTGCCTTCAGTGCAGGCAAATCGTCCTTTGCCAATGCTCTTTTAGGGTCTAATTTACTGCCAGTCTCTCCAAATCCAACAACAGCCGTTATCAATCGAATTCTCCCGCCCACTGGTGAGCATCGAAATGGAACGGCGGTCATTTTCGCTAAGACAGAAAAGATGCTAATTGATGATTTGAACGGTATATGGTTGGATGAAGGGCTTAATGTCCAAGATTTGGAGCTGGCGAAGCGCCAGGCAAAGACTCTTTTAGCTAAGAAAAGAGAGGCACTTGGACTTCGTGCTTCCTTCCTGGAAGCATTCATGACCGGTATTGACCAGTTCAAAGCCAATCTTGGGGAAGTATTCACGGTTAGCATCGATGATTTTGCCGCCTATGCGACGGATGAAGCAAAATCCTGCTTCATTGAGAAGATTGATCTGTATTATGATTGTGAACTGACGAGAAAAGGAGTCATTCTTGTCGATACTCCTGGAGCAGATTCGATTAATGCTAGACATACAGGTACATCATTCAATTATATTAAGCACTCGGATGCGATTTGCTTTATAACGTATTATAACCATCCTTTCTCGAGGGCAGACAGGAACTTCCTTGACCAATTGGGCCGGGTAAAGGATTCCTTCAGCTTGGATAAAATGTTCTTCCTTTTGAATGCGGCAGACCTTGCAGCGGATGAACAGGAACGAGAGCTAGTGGTGGAATACTTGGATTCTCAGTTAAGGGAATCTGGTATCAGGCATCCACGTATATTCCCTATCTCGAGCCGATCGGCACTACAGGTGCGAACAGGCTCGCAGGATGAGAATGCCGAGCGCTATGTCTATTTGTTCGAAAAATTTGAGGAGGCCTTCCATGGGTTTCTTGATCATGACTTAAAATCCTTGCTGCTCACCGCAAGTTGGTCGGAGCTGCAGAAAGCCTATCATTTATTGTGTCAGTCGGTTGAGTTGGCAAATGAGAGTGAAGAGAAGAAGCGGGAGAGAAAAGAAACGCTTGAACGAAACTGGCAAGAGATTCAAAAGCTCCTGCAAGAAAAAACATTTACTCATGAAGGTGAATTGGCAAGGCAGGAGGCAGAAGAGCTCCTGTTCTACAGCAAGCAGCGTTTAGGCTTGAATTTCCCGAGTGTTTTCAAGGAATACTTCCACCCGGGAAGAATAACCAATGATAGACAATCATTAGTCAGAAGCATGAATCTCCTGCTTGATGATATGAAACTGGTGATTATGAATGAATGGCAGGCTGCCTCGCTTCGGTTAGAGAAGGTGATTGAGAAGACAATGAGGGAAGCCTATCTGCGACTGGCAGAATCAGCTCAAGCAGTTCAGAAGGATTGGGCATTTGGCGAGCCTTCTCTCGCAGTCCAAGAGGAATTCCTCCAACAATCTCCATTAGAGAATGTGAGTGCAAGAGATTTCAAGGAGGAATTAAGACTATTCAAGGGGACAAATGCCTTCTTCGAAAAGGATGGACGCAAAGCGATGGAGCGGTCTGTTTATGACAAGCTTGAGACGCTGATTGATGAATACTATACCGACCAAAAGAAAAGTCTGTTATCGTATGCAGAGCATATAACTGAGGCATTAGGCGAACAATTGACCAGCTCTATGCTGGCTGATGGGGCAGAGATTGTTTCTGGCCTAAAGCAAATGCTAGAGGAGCAGTCGAATCCGGCTGCTTATGAGCAGGCAGCTGAACGCCTTGGCAGCATAATGAAGAGAGAAGGGAATGATCGAAAGGTTGACACTTATACAAGAACCTGAATGGCTGTTCCAGCGATTGACCGACAGCCGCGTGAGGATCGTCGATTGCCAATATGACCTATCTAATGAGGGGAAGGGACGGGAAAGCTATAATGAAGAGCACATTCCCTCAGCTGCCTATGCAGATACTGGAGGAGACCTTTCCTCAAAAGTATTGGAGCATGGGGGCAGGCATCCGCTGCCTTCAAAAGAAACGTTCGTCCGTTTTATGCAGCAATTAGGCGTTGACCAAGATTCCATCGTCATTGCCTATGATGGAGGAGAAGGAGCCTTTGCTGCCCGATTTCTTTGGCTTAGCGAGCTTTATGGCTATAGCGGCGTATACGTCTTAAATGGAGGTTTGAAGGCTTGGAAAGAGCAGGGTTATCCAGTAACAGCCGAAATTCCTAATTTGCCATCTTCTGATTACTGGCCAGAAGAAGAAAATAAGGTCTTGGCTGCATACGAAGAGGTGAAAGCACTCTCAGCCGGCAAAGCAGCTGGTGTTTTGATTGACTCCAGGGAAGAGGGCCGTTACATGGGTCTCTATGAGCCAATTGATGCAAAGTGCGGCCATATCCCGAAAGCCATCAATTATGAATGGATGGGAAATCTAGATGATGGCCTCTATTTGAAGGACAGCCAGCTTGCCGGCCGCTTTGCCGATATTGATAGAGAGACATCCATTATGGTTTATTGCGGGTCTGGCATTACCGCATGTGTTAACTACATTGCTCTCAAGCAGGCTGGTTATCAGGATGTAAAAGTCTATGGAGGCAGTTTTAGCGATTGGATCTCTTATGATGAAAACCCTGTTGAAACAAACTGAGGAGGAAGACCTTTGCTTCTGGCAATTTTTATTTGGGGCAGCCTGAGGCTTCCTATGCTAAAATGGAGCAATCATGATATTATTTCAAGACCGAATAGAGAACAGGGGATGCAATCATGCAGGACAATCGAACACTCTTATTAATCGATGGTTTCAATCTGCTCAGCCGCGGCTATTTTGCGACAGCGTACGGCAAGACAGAGGACCAATTATATAAAAGCAGCAATGGCGTATATACGAACGCACTTCGGGTATTCTTCCAGAAAATGTTTTCTCTTGTGCGAACAAATGAGGTGACCCATCTGGCTGTTGCTTGGGATGTGAAGAGGGAAGAGTCCTCTAGGCGCCAGAAGTATGATTTCTACAAGGCGACAAGAGGGGAGCTGCCAGCACCGCTTATTATGCAATATGAGGTATTGCGGGAGGTACTGGATAAGGCAGGAGTAAAACAGCTTTCCGTACCGTCCTATGAGGCGGATGATGTGATTGGTACCATCTCGACGCTTTGGAGCATGAATGAATTTGGGCACTGCTATATTTACAGTAATGACCGAGATTTATTCCAGCTTCTCAATGAACGGACAACACAGATTATTGCCGGTAGGGCTGGTGAGACTCACTATACTATTGACCAGTTCAGACTCGATTATGGTATTGATTCAGCGCAGTGGGTGGATGTGAAGGCTTTGCTCGGAGATTCAAGCGATAATATTCCGGGATGTCCGGGAATTGGAGAGAAGACGGCCTTGCCGCTTATCCAGCATTACGAATCGCTTGAGGGACTTTATGAGCAGCTGGAGGAACTTGATTCGAAGTTTAACCGCTGCCGAAAGAAATTACATGCTGGGAGAGAGTCAGCCTTTATCAGCAAGGAGCTCGCACAAATTATTTGTGATATCGAGGAATTCACAGCCTGGACGCATGAAGAGCTGATGTACATGCCTGACCATGACCGCTTAGAGGAAGAGCTGTCGAAATTAGACTTGAATATACGGACACGTTAAACTGAAAAAGGCTGGGACATAAATACTTCAGTCAATGATAAACCTGAATGATTAGACGATAAAGGAATGATTCTATCGTCTAATCATTCGGGTCTTTATTTGTTGTTTTCCCTGTATGAGTTGATTGTGGCTTTCTACTATTAGTGACTAGGGGAATGGAGCGAAATGTACTCGACTCCTGCGGGAAGTAGAGGGAAGCGAGTGCATTTCGTGAAATGGAACGGACTTGTCTTTCCAACTGCTATTGATTACAAAGAATAATGACAATCATTCATTTTTGAGGATCATTGATTAAGTTTTGTCCCAACCTCTATGTTATGGCCTTATTCAGACAATTCGACAAAAAACTGTATCCAACTCCATAAAAATGTTTTACAATTATCATGTATTGACGTGAAGGAGTGTGTTTCAGGGGTCATGGAAAAATTAGAAGAATACATATGTACATTGTCTTCAAAGGGGTTCAAGCTTGGAGAAGAGGCAATTGGTTTTATCTATTTTGGAAAAGAGATGACTTCGGCGCCAGATTGGATCGCCAATATTGCCATAGAATGCACACTGAAAGCGCAAAGACGCTTTGATGGCGGCTTCTATGTGTCATTGCTTGAAACATTAATGAATAATAAGGTTTCTTCAAGGAAGGAAGCCTATTACTTAATGAAGGAATATGGAATACAGGTCTCCTAAATATCATGGCCCAGATTCATCCGTTGAATCTGGGCCATTTCTTATGGGTTACTGGTCATTCTTACGGATAGCCTCTCGAGAGAGCTGGTCAGCTGTCTTGTTTTGTGATTCAGGAATCCATTTAATAAAAAACAGAGGAAACGCTGCGGCGAGCTGCAATGCTTCGGCGAGCAGGGAACGGTACGGCTCCTTTTTGACAAATTCCTTCTCAACCGCATCGGCGACATGCTTGGAATCTGTGCGGACAGAGATGATATCGTCATAGCCCTTCTCCTGGCAAATGCGAAGGGCATGAATCAAGGCTAAATATTCTGCCTCGTGATTATCCCGCGTACCAAGGGGAATAGAATAACGTTCCTGACCCTCACCGGTTTTAATGAAAATACCGGCCCCGCTCAGTCCGGGATTGCCTTTAGCGGCCCCGTCAATATATACTTCTATCATGGTTAAAACATCCTTCTATTCAGCCAAATTTACGCTTTTAGATACAAATTACCTCAGTTGAAGGGAAAAGTCCATAGTTATACTGGACCGTAAAAAAGGTTACGTTAAGTATGAGTAATGCTTTCGGGGCATATAAGAAGTTATACGGTGATCATTTCATTCGAAAGGAGACCCAAATGAAGGTTACATTAAAATGGAATTATACGAAATCAAAGCTTCCCTCTGTCCTGTTTACTTCAGAGGAAATGGATAGTGAAACCGCCGTTCAGATTGCGGCAGACCTAGAAAAAATCGGTCGGGCAAAGGAAATGATATTCATCGATGAGATTGGACAGGAGTGGACAAAGAAACAGTTCCTCAAGCTGACGGAGAAAACAAAGGAAGACCCGCATGAGTTTGTTGTCTATTTTGATGGAAGCCATGTGCCGGGAGAAACTTCAGCGGGCGCGGGTGTCGTCATATATTACAAACAAAACGGGAAAATCTTCCGTGCAAGGTATAATGAACGCTTTGATCAAATCGAGGATAATAATGAAGCCGAGTATTGTGCCCTATATGCAGCCTGTCTTAAAGTAGAGGAAATGGGAGCAAGGCATCAGCGCATTAGCCTAAAAGGCGATTCTCAGGTTGTGTTAAATCAGCTCTCAGGGGAATGGCCATGCTTTGATGAAGCATTGAACAAGTGGCTTGACCGGATTGAGAATAAGCTGAGGGAACTTGGACTTGAATATGAGGTCGAGCCCGTTCAGCGGAAAGCCAATGAAGAAGCACATCGATTAGCTCAGCAGGCGCTTCAAGGTACCTCTATAAACAGTGTGCTTGAAGTGCCGGCAGGAGGATGAACGAATGAGGGAGAGAGGTCAAAAGAAACAGACGTTTCGGCAGGTTGATCATTTATTGAATACGTATTGCAATGGATGCTTTTTGCATAAGCAGCTCGTGTCGGATCATGGACGGAGACATGCCCACAGATTCTGCATTACACAATGTACGGTCGGCGAGCAGCTGAAAATGATAGGCAGCCGATTGAATGAAGAGTAGAAAGAAGAAAAGCCGCCATATGGAAGTATGGCGGCTGTTTGCTTATTAAGTAGTTATTGAGCTTTTTGAACGTTCGCTGCTTGCGGTCCTCTTTCTCCATCGACGATTTCGAAAGTTACTTCTTCGCCTTCGTTCAAGGATTTGTAGCCTTCGCCTTGGATAGCAGTGAAGTGTACGAATACATCGTCTCCGCCTTCAACCTCGATGAATCCAAAGCCTTTTTCGTTGTTAAACCATTTTACTTTACCAGTTTGCATCTTTTTATTCCTCCTAAAACTGTGGCCCATATGAGCCAATAACATATTATCAGAACCGCAATAGGGTGGTCATGACAATTACAATATACAATATTTAAATAGATGGTGTCAAAATGAATCGTGCGAATTAAGTGAATATTTAATTAGTGGGAAAATCTGCTGATTCTTGATTGTCCTTATGCATTGTTATGCAAACATCAATTCCAATCATATGGTGTCGCCTGATAGACATAATAGTTCAGCCAGTTTGCAAACAAGAGGCTTGCATGACTCTTCCATGTATGTAATGGTTTTTCCTTCGGATTATTATTAGGGAAATAATTCTCTGGTATTGGCGCATCAGTTCCCTTTATCAAATCGCGTTCATATTCCTGGGCTAATGTGGACAGCTCATATTCAGGGTGCCCGGTAACCATAATTTGCTTCCCATCTTTTGATGAGACGAGAAATAATCCCGCATGGTCGGATTCGGCCAGTACCATCAGCTCCTCATGATGGCGGATTTCTTCAGCTTCTACATCTGTATATCGGGAATGGGGAGCGTAAAAGATATCATCAAACCCTCTGACCAGCTGTTCGTGCGGCTTAAGGACATGATGGCTGTAAATGCCTGTACATTTCTTTGATAATAATTGTTTAGAAATACCGAAATGATGATAGAGGGCGGCCTGAGCTCCCCAGCATATATGCATCGTTGAGGTAACATGCTCCCTTGTCCAGTCCATGATATCTTTTAGTTCCTGCCAATAGTTCACTTCCTCGAATTCCATCTTTTCAACCGGTGCTCCAGTAATAATCATTCCATCAAACCGGTTGTTAGAAATTTCGTGGAATGTCTTATAGAACTGATTTAAATGAGAAGCTGATGTATGTTTACTCTCATGTGTCCGCATCCTAAGAAAGGTAATATCCACCTGTAAGGGCGTATTTCCGAGGAGGCGGAGAAGCTGGGTTTCAGTTTTCTCCTTTTCCGGCATTAAGTTAAGGATTAAGATCTTGAGCGGGCGGATATCCTGGCTCATCGCTCGAATATCATCCATGATAAAAATATTTTCGTTCTCTAAGATTTTCTTCGCAGGAAGAAGCTTAGGAATGGTAATGGGCATGCTGGAAGCCTCCTTTTCACCTCGAATGGATTATCCGATGGAGTTATAATAATTGGAAAATTCAATCAATGGTTGCAATATTTACTATTGTATTCATATTTTTATTGGCTGGCAAATATAAAATGTGTGTCTCTGATATGATTTTTGTTAAACTAGAGGTGAGAAAGTAAGAGGGGGACTACCATGAAATCGAACACAGTTGTCAAAACCGATATTGAAATTGCGATGGAAGCGGAATTGAAGCCGATTGCCGAAATTGCCGAGAAGCTGGGCATAACGGAAGAAGAATGGGAACCTTATGGGAGATATAAGGCGAAAATCTCTTTGGATGTTCTGAAGAAGAAGGCTGACACAGCCGATGGGCGTTTGATTCTTGTTACTTCCATAAATCCGACAAAAGCAGGAGAAGGC
This sequence comes from Pradoshia sp., assembly GCF_051873915.1. Classification (NCBI taxonomy): domain Bacteria; kingdom Bacillati; phylum Bacillota; class Bacilli; order Caryophanales; family Bacillaceae; genus Pradoshia; species Pradoshia sp. The sequence goes on along the minus strand of NZ_JBJEFJ010000058.1, from coordinate 45,995 downwards.
AAATCAACCGTTACTGTCGGTTTAGGCGATGCCCTCTCGCAGCTTGGAAAGAAAGCGGTCATTGCCATGCGTGAACCATCTCTTGGTCCTGTAATGGGAGTTAAGGGGGGAGCAACAGGCGGAGGCTATGCGCAAGTGCTCCCAATGGATGAAATTAACCTCCATTTCACAGGTGATATCCATGCCATTACAACGGCAAACAACGCTTTAGCGGCCTTCATCGATAACCACATCCATCAAGGAAATGACCTGAATATTGACCCGAGAAAGATTATTTGGAAGCGAGTGCTTGATATGAACGACCGTGCACTGCGCCAGATTGTCATCGGACTAGGTGGACCAAAACAAGGTGTACCGCGTGAAGATGGTTTTGACATTACGGTTGCTTCAGAAATCATGGCAATCCTATGTCTGGCTAATGATCTAGAAGATTTAAAGCTAAGACTTGGAAAGATTATTATCGGATATACATATGAAGATAAGCCAGTATCCGTGGCAGATTTAAAAGTAGAAGGTGCCTTAACCTTGCTTCTGAAGGAAGCTATAAAGCCGAATCTCGTGCAAACGGCCGAGCATACGCCATCCATCATTCATGGAGGACCTTTCGCAAATATTGCTCATGGCTGCAATAGTGTCATCGCCACAAAAATGGCCTTGAAGCTGGGAGATTATTGTGTGACAGAGGCTGGTTTTGGTGCTGATCTCGGCGGAGAAAAATTCTTAAACATTAAAACGGCTGCAGGCGGATTAAAGCCGGATGCTGTCGTGATAGTTGCAACGATTAGAGCCCTGAAATTACATGGGGGTGTCCCGGCAGGAGATTTAAAAGATGAGAATCTGGCCGCTCTTGAAGAAGGTTTCTCCAATTTAGTGAAGCATTGTGAAACAATCACGGCATTTGGACTGCCATTTGTCATTGCCCTAAATAAATTTTCCGGCGACACAGAGAATGAGGTTGCTTTATTCCAGCAATTATGCGAGAAATATCACTATACATGTTCATTAACTGAGGTGTGGGAAAAAGGTGGAGCCGGCGGTATAGACCTGGCAGAAAAGATTGAGGAAATAATCGAAAAAGATACTTCCTCCTTTAAAAGGCTCTATAATAATGAAGACACAATCAGTGAAAAAATCAGTAAGATTGCCCAGATTGTCTATGGAGCAGATCGAGTCGAATATTCCCCGGAAGCCCGGAAGCAGCTTCTGCAGTTTGAAGGTGAAGGCTGGGGCAAACTCCCGGTTTGTATGGCGAAAACTCAATACTCTCTTTCTGACGACCCAGCCAAAATTGGACGTCCGGAAGTCTTCACCATTAACATACGAAAATTAAAGCCTTCTATCGGAGCCGGATTTATCGTTGCCTTGACCGGAGATGTCATGACGATGCCTGGTCTGCCGAAAAAACCTGCAGCCCTTCAAATGGATGTCGATGAAAGTGGTAATGCAGCTGGTCTTTTTTAACAAAACATAAAACTTCAATCAGCGGGGAGCTTCTCCGCTGATTCACGAACCGATGATCATCCTTCTAAGCACCCTGCGTTACATTAAGTTTAGAGGCGCGATCTTACAGTTCGGTAAAGCGGGGAAAATCAGGGGTATTGGGAGTGATCGTTTGTTTGATCCAACGGTATTTGAGAACTTAAAGGTTGTGGCTGAAGGAGCCTTCTATGACTTGGATCTTGATGGAGAGTTAGCTGTTATAGACCGGCATGATCTCGTTGACCTTGCCCATATGTCTAGAAAATTTGAGATTATCGCCAGATTGAATGCAGACAAGGAAAAGGATGTGGAATGTACGTTTACTTTATCTGCCTCCATGTCTGCCTTTGCTGAAGAGAAGCTCATTGCCTTCACGAAAAGAAATCCCGGCTGTACGCTTAAATTCATGTTCCGTTTTATCAACCCTGAGCACCCGCTTAGGATCATACACATCCTGAAACAGACATGGGATAAGGGACATCAATACCGGGTTTTGAAGCATATGCCAATTGGCCATAACCGCGATGAAACCTATGTGACGATTGAGATTGAACGGGAAAAACTGATTTATGAAGAAGATGTTTCCTTGCTGCAAACGTATGTACAGCAAATACAGCATATCTTAAGTGCAGGAATGTAATAAAGAAACGGCAATTTTTACGAATGGAGAGGGTAATAATGAACCTTTATGACTTACAGGCTAAATCCATATCAGGTCATGATATTTCGTTAAGCGAGTATCGGGGAAAGGTTATCCTAATCGTGAATACAGCAAGTAAATGTGGCTTTACCCCTCAATACAGGGAATTAGAGGATTTCTATCAGAAATATCGTGAGCAGGGCTTTGTCGTACTAGGCTTTCCATGTAATCAATTTATGGCACAGGAGCCTGGGGATGATATGGAAATTCAAGCCTTCTGCAAGACAAATTACGGTGTAACCTTCCCGATGTTCAGTAAAATTGATGTTAGAGGGGAACGTGCCCATCCAATCTATAAATATTTGACGGAAAAAGCCCCTGGTGTAATGGGCTCAAAAGCAGTTAAATGGAATTTCACAAAATTTTTGATCGACCGTAACGGCGATGTCATCAAACGCTTTGCTCCTTCTACGAAAATGTCAGAGGTCGAACACAGCATCAAGGAATTACTCTAATGGAATCCCTCCCGCCTGGGAGGGATTCGTCATATTAGGTAGAAGTAAGAATAAAATGTTGTAGTCTCATATAGTAGGAGGAAAAGCATGAAAAAAGTTGCCTGGGTTACAGATAGTTCTGCTGTGCTGGATGAAGAGTTACGGAACAATCCTCACGTGTATGTTCTGCCTGTTCACTTAATCATAAATGGGAAATCCTATTTGGATGGAGTTGATTTGACGACAGAGGAGCTTGTCCGTCATTTGGACAATGGAGAAGTACCCTCCTCCTCACAGCCATCTGTAGGAGACTTTAAAAAGTTATATGAGCGCCTTGCAAAGGAGGAGTATGATCTGATTTTCTCCTTTCATGTGTCGAATGAGCTCAGCGGTACTTATTCTTCAAGCGTGCAGGCAGGAAAGATGGTGGGAATTCCAGTCTTCAGTGTGGATTCAAGCTTTCTGTCCTATCCATTGACGCTTCTGCTCAAAAAAGCCATCAAGCTATGGGATTTCTTCCAGGAGCCGGAGATTGTCATTCAGAGCATTCATGCCATAAAATCAAAGCTGAAGGTATTTGTCTGGATTGGCTCTCTTCAGCAGCTGCATAAAAGCGGAAGATTATCAGCGAGCAAGTACTTCCTTGGGAGCTTGATGAAAATTAAGCCAATCGTAACAATTGAGAATGGAAAACTTGAAATCAAGGCAAAGGTACGGACGTGGAAACAGGCGACAGATAAAATAAACAGCTATTTAAAGGAATCCATGGCATCAGGCAAAATTGAAGAGGTCTTTATGCTATACGGTCGTGATGAAAGGCAAACCCTCGAATGGAAAGAGATGATACAAGCGGAAGGGCTGGATGCTTCCCTGAGTGCTAACCCGCTTGGGACAGCACTAGCCCTCCATGCAGGTACAGGCACGGTTGGGATTGGCTGGCTGGAAAAATAAAAGGGGAATGATGGATTGGAACAGCTAATAAAAGAAGCGGAGATCTTTGTGAGGGAGCGATTTAAAGAGGACGTCACAGGACATGACTGGCTCCATATGGAAAGAGTCCGTCGACATTCTCGCAAGATTTGGGAAAAGGAACGAATGGGCAACCCGCTATACATGGATTTGGTTGCTCTTCTCCATGATGTGGATGATGACAAGCTGGCATTAACCGCGAATGATTTAACGCTTAAGGACTGGCTAATAATGAATAAGGTCCCGTCTGACATGGTGGAGAAGATCCTGACCGATACGGCTAATATCTCCTTTCGAAAGGGAAATCGTTCCTTGCTCTCACCAGAAGCATTGATCGTTCAGGATGCTGACCGGCTCGATGCCATCGGGGCTATCGGAATCGCGCGAGCATTCGCTTACGGCTCGAAAAGCGGCCAGCTCATTTGCAGGCAGGGAGAATGGAAGGAAGATAGAAAGAAGAAAAGCGGTAGTACGGTTGCTCATTTTTATGATAAATTACTAGTGATCAAAGACCTTATGAATACTGATACAGGCAGAGAAATGGCTGAAGAAAGGCATGCTTTTATGCAGTCTTATCTTTGCCAGTTTGAAAAGGAATGGAAAGAATGAAAGTACTAAAAGGAATAGGCTTAAAAAAGGAATATGGCGATAAGGTGCTATTCGACCAAATCGAATTCTCTATTAGCGAGAATGAAAAAATTGGATTAATTGGACTAAATGGAACCGGTAAATCATCTTTAATGAAAATAATTGCAGGTGTGGAAGAGGCAGACGGCGGCAGCATTGATAAACCGAAGGACTACCGAATTTCCTTCCTTGGCCAAACCTTTGAGGTGGATGAGGAGGAGAGGGTCCTATCCTTTATCTACCGTAATGACTCACCCGTATTCCGTGTGGTAAAAGAATACGAGGAACTGCTCGAAGATATGAAGCTTGCTCCCGATAATCAAGCCTTGCTCGATAAAATGTTCAGCCTTCAAGCCAAAATGGATGCTGAGGGCGGCTGGGAAGTACACTCCAATGCTCAGATTATGCTCAATAAGCTTGGAATTACAGACATGAATGCAAAGATGGGGCATTTATCTGGCGGTCAGAAGAAAAGATGTGCCTTGGCAAAGGCTCTAATGGAAAAAGCAGATCTTCTCATTCTAGATGAGCCGACGAACCATCTGGATTATGAGAGCATTGCTTGGCTGCAGGAATATTTACAAAACTATCAAGGCTCCGTTCTCTTCGTGACCCATGACAGATATTTCTTGGATGCTGTAACCAAGAAGATTTGGGAGCTTGATAGGGGAATGCTTAATGCCTATGATGGGAACTATGAGAAGTTCATGGAGATTAAATCCATTCGTGACGAGGTGGAGGCACGGGCTGCTCATAAGCTCTCTAGACTTTACGCGGCTGAGCTTGCCTGGATGAGAAAGGGTGCAAAGGCACGGACAACAAAGCAGAAGGCAAGAATCCAGCGTTTCGAAAGCCTGCAGGAGAAAACAAACCAAACAACGAGCACAGAGGACCTCAGCTTGGACGTCTCCTCATCAAGACTGGGCAAGAAGGTACTTGAGCTGAAAGATGTACGGAAGTCATTTGGAGACAAGGTTCTCTTTAAGCCGTTTTCCGTCATCCTGCAAAAAGGGGACCGAATCGGTATTATCGGATCTAATGGGAGCGGGAAGACAACCATGCTGAAGATGCTGGCTGGAGAAATTCCTGTTGGCGGCGGAGAGATTGACCGTGGTGCAACCGTGAATATCGGTTATTACACACAGGAAAATGAAGATCTGCCATTGAACAAGCGCATGATTGAATACATCCGTGAAACAGCTGAAGCGATCACGCTCGCAAATGGAGAGCGGGTATCAGCCGCACAAATGCTTGAGCGCTTTCTGTTTGAACCATACACTCATGGGACCATCATTGGGAAATTGTCCGGAGGTGAAAGAAGGCGCCTTTATTTGCTTAAGATTTTGATGGGCTCCCCGAATGTCCTTCTGCTCGATGAGCCTACCAATGACTTGGATATCCAAACATTGACGGTGTTAGAAGAATACCTGCAGCATTTTCCTGGTGTTGTCGTGACCGTGTCACATGACCGCTATTTCCTTGATAAAACATGTACAAAGCTGTGGATATTTGATGGACAGGGAGAGATTAATGAATATCTTGGCCAGGCTACCGATTATTTCGAATGGCGTCAATCACTGGAGAGAGAGACGGTTCCCGAACAGAAAAACCCTGCTCCTAAACCTGCTCGAAAAGATGAGACAAAGCAGAAAAAACGCCTTTCCTATCATGAAATGCGGGAATGGGAAGGGATTGAAGATAAAATTGCCGGCGTAGAAGAAAGATTGGAAACAATCGCAGAAGAACTAGCGAATACAGGAAGTGATTTTGAGCTGGCCGCGAAGCTAACGGAGGAAGAGAACAGCTTGAACGAAGAGCTTGAACACTTGATTGAGCGCTGGACCTATTTATCCGAGAAGCAGGAAGGTTAAAATCATACGAATGTAAATATTTTGTCAAATATGCTACAATCCCCCTAGAGTTAAGTGGTCAGGGGGATTTTTTATGATGAAAATAATATCAATTGAACCAACACCAAGCCCAAATACAATGAAGGTCATCTTAAATGAAGAACTGCCAATGGGCAAAAGCACTAATTACAAAAAAGAGATGGCTGAAACCGCTCCGCCATTCATTAAAGAAATCCTTCAAATTGAAGGAGTAAAAGGCGTTTATCATGTTGCTGATTTCCTCGCCGTAGAAAGAAATGCCAAATATGATTGGCCGGCATTATTGATGCAGGTTCAGAGCATCTTTGGTGATGGTGAGCAGCAAAATGGATTGAACTCACTTGCCTCAGGACAAGGATTTGGCGAGGTGAAAGTTCAAATTCAAGTATTTAAGGGAATCCCTATACAAATCAAGGCAAACAGCGACCTCGAGGAAAAGAGATGGTCCATGCCGGATGAATTCCTGCATGCATTCAAGCAAGCCCAATTTGCCGCGGACAATGCCGTATTAATCAGGAAATGGAGTGATTATGGCAGCAGATACGGCAATTTAGATCAAATCGGCCAAGAAGTCATGGATGAATTGCTTGCAACATATCCGGCAGAACGTCTGAATCAGCTTGTCGAAGATGCGAAGAATTCCAAGAATGATAGTATAGAGATCAGGAGAGTCCAACGAAAGAAGCTGACAGAAGAGGACTTAAACCATCCAGATTGGCGGGAGCGCTTTAAGGCCCTCGACCTTATGGAGGACCCTACCTTGGAAGATATTCCGCTGCTCGACAAAGCACTTGCAGATGAGAAAGCTTCCATCAGACGGCTTGCAGTTGTCTATTTAGGTATGATAGAAGATGTAAAGGTGCTGCCATACCTGTATAAAGGATTAAAGGATAAGAGTGTTACAGTCAGAAGAACGGCTGGTGATTGTCTCTCAGATCTTGGCTTTAAAGAAGCAATTCCTGCCCAAATGGAAGCATTAAAGGACCCTAGTAAACTTGTACGCTGGAGAGCGGCAATGTATCTATATGAAGTAGGAGATGAATCCGCGCTGCCAGCCTTGCGTCAAGCAGAGAATGATGAAGAATTCGAGGTTGCTCTGCAGGTGAAGATGGCCATTGAGCGGATTGAAAAAGGGGAAGAAGCACTGGGCTCTGTCTGGAAACAAATGACCGAGGCGCGTAAAGGCCAATAAACTAGAAATCTCGCTGCCGGGTATTGCCGGCAGCCTTTTTCCGTTCATCCATCTAAACACAGCAAGGAGATGTACATATGCTTCAATCGATTAATAGAATACTAAACTCCATCATGGCCTTCTTCATACCAGCCTGTCTGGTCATCGGCTTTTTTCTGACCGACCAGCTATTGTGGATGTCCGGATTAATCCCATGGGTCTTTGCCTTCATGACCTTTTCAGGTAGCTTGAACTCCAGCTTTTCCTCCTTTAAAGGGATCGTCAAGCATCCAGGGCCCATCATCATTACGTTAGTCAGCTTACATATTATCATGCCCTTATTCGCCTACGGAGTAGGGCAGCTCTTTTACCCGGATGACCAATATACCGTGACCGGCATCGTTTTGGCTATGACCATTCCGGCAGGCATCACGAGCTTTGTCTGGGTTGTCATCTACCATGGAAACCGCACTCTAACATTGGCCATTATTTTAATCAGCTCATTATTATCACCCTTCATCGTACCTTTTAATCTTGCGGTACTCGTCGGAGAGAGTGTCCATATTGACTCGCTGCAAATTATGAAAGGTCTCTTTTGGATGGTTGTTTTCCCATCACTAGCCGGTATGCTCTTCAACTCCTTTACGAAAAAAGAAGTCATCCTCCGCCTCGACGAGATCTTAACGCCCATAACCAAATTTGGACTCGGATTTGTCGTCATGCTAAACGGCGCAGTCATCGCACCTTATATCAAAGAAACCATCAGCGGAAGATTGCTTCTCGTCGGAATCACTGTATTCGGGATTGCCTTATCAGGCTATGTTCTCTCCTATGTTGTCGCCAAAATAACCGGCCAGAACAAAGAATCAATCGTCTCCATGACCTTCTCAGGAGGGATGCGTAATATCAGCGCTGGAGCTGTCCTTGCAACCACTTACTTCCCGCCATCCGCCGCTGTACCAGTTGTACTCGGCATGCTCTTTCAGCAGCTAAGCGCAACCTTGTTTGGGAAAATATTAAATAAAAGACTGCATTTATTGGGTGAATGAGGATGAATGAGAAACGCAGGGATGCCTGCGTTTCTTTATTATGTGGAGGTGTAGGGGGAAGGGTGCGAGGAGTATGGGAAAAGCCAGGCAGTGTCCACCCTGTACCCATGCCTTATCTCCCTCGGGTAAAATGTAATTTCGTCCCTCACCTGCGAACTCTTTGCTAAATTGAAGAAATAGTTGAAATTTTTAGAAAAAAGTACTATATTGAATAGAAACTTACATATGGGGGCATGGGAGATGGAGAAAGACTTGCGTGTAAAGAGTAAAGTGATCAGTGATGGCGGACCGACGAGAGTGCCTAACCGCGCAATGTTGAGAGCTGTTGGATTTAAAGATGAAGATTTCAAAAAACCAATGATTGGTGTCGCTAGTACATGGAGTGAGGTGACGCCGTGTAATATTCATATTGATGAACTAGCCCGTTTAGCGAAGCAAGGGGCGGCAGAGGCAGGGGGAGCTCCGCTCATTTTCAATACGATTACGGTCTCGGATGGGATTTCCATGGGGACGGAAGGGATGCGTTATTCGCTGCCGAGCCGGGATTTGATTGCTGATTCTATTGAGACGGTGGTTGAAGGGGAGAGCCTGGATGGCTTTGTCGCTATTGGCGGCTGCGATAAGAATATTCCTGGTTGCTTGATTGCTCAGGCACGGATAAATCTGCCTTCTGTCTTCGTTTACGGCGGAACGATTGCTCCGGGAAAATTGAATGGCGGAGATATTGATGTTGTTTCTGCTTTTGAGGGCGTCGGCCAGCATAATGCGGGTAATTTAGATGACGAGAGTTTGTATAAGATTGAATGTCATGCTTGTCCTGGAGCTGGTTCTTGCGGTGGGATGTACACGGCGAATACAATGGCGAGTGCAGCAGAGGCGCTTGGAATGAGCTTGCCGTATACTTCTTCGAATCCAGCTGTGTCTTCTGCTAAGAAGGAGGATTGCTTGAAGGCAGGACAAGCGGTTTATCGGCTATTAGAGCTTGGTATTACGCCAAAGGATATCTTAACGAAGAAAGCCTTTGAGAATGCGATTACGGTTGTTATGGCGCTTGGCGGTTCGACGAATGCGACCCTTCATCTTATGGCCATTGCAACCACTGCTGGCGTGGATTTAACGCTTGATGATTTTAACCGCATTCAGAAGAAGGTTCCGCATATCGCAGACATGCGGCCGAGCGGTCGATATGTTATGCAGGATCTTTACGAGGCAGGCGGTGTTCCAGCTGTTATGAAGAGATTGCTTGAGGCCGGTCTTCTTCACGGAGATTGCTTAACCGTTACAGGGAAAACCATTGCCGAGAATCTGGCGGAAGTGGAGGATTTGAAGGAGGGGCAGAAGGTTATTTATCCAATTGACCAACCCCTTAGAAAGGATGGCCCGCTTGTTGTATTGAAGGGGAACTTGGCGCCTTCTGGTGCTGTAGCAAAGGTGAATGGCCTTAAGGTAACAAAAATGACTGGGCCGGCGAAGGTGTTTGATGACGAGCCGAGTGCAACAGAAGCTATACTAAAAGGTGAAATTAAGCCGGGTGATGTGCTTGTGATTCGATTTGAAGGACCTAAGGGCGGCCCGGGTATGCCGGAAATGCTGTCCATTTCAGCTATTTTAGTCGGAAAGGGTCTAGGAGAATCGGTCGCATTGCTTACAGATGGTCGTTTTTCAGGCGGTTCTCACGGCCTTGTTATTGGTCATATTGCGCCAGAGGCGCAGGCTGGCGGTCCGATTGCATTCTTGCAGACAGGTGATATTGTAAGCATTGATGCGGAGGAACAAATCATCAATATGCATGTTTCGGATGAGGAGATTGCCCGCCGCCGAGAGAACTGGATTGCTCCGCCGCTTCATCCAAATGGAACGCTTGGCAAGTATGCAAGGCTTGTTTCCTGTTCTTCGAAGGGAGCCGTGACAGATTTATTTGAAGGTGAAGCTGTACTGCATACGGTGAAGAGATAAACTGGGTGTGCCGATGGTTCTTCTATCCTTGCGCCAGCTCGTGTTCTGATGTATCCTAACAGGAGAACAGTAAGAATTTGGGGGTATGAATATGTCCATGGCATATGATGAATATATGAAACAAATGGTGAAGCCGATGCGTGCTGAGCTAACAGAAGCCGGCTTTAAAGAACTGACAACTTCTGAGGAAGTAGATGCATTCATGGAGAATGCGGAAGGAACAACACTTGTTGTGATTAACTCTGTTTGCGGCTGCGCAGGCGGACTTGCAAGACCTGCTGCTGCTCAGGCGATTCAGGCAGAGGTGAAACCAGACCATCTTGTGACGGTTTTTGCCGGGCAGGATAAAGAAGCAACAGCTAAGATGCGGGAATACATCGCGGAAGTACCGTCAAGTCCTTCTATGGCTCTCTTTAAGGGAAATGAATTGGTTCACTTTATCCCAAGGCACGAGATTGAGGGCTTCACGCTTGAGGATGTCCGGGAAAACCTGCTCGGTGCCTTTAACCAATACTGCAAATAAGAATGGATGTGAGACTTTCCGGAACTGGGAAGTCTCTCTTTCGTTCGTTAAAAAAGGAGTAAGAAGCTTGTTTGTTACAACGATTGAGAGAACGAATGAACAACTGAATGATAAGGCTATGAAGTCAGCCGAGCAGCTAGGGCTTCTCTATGTGGAAAGAAAGAAGCGGACAATCAAGCAGCTTCAGGCTGATCTCCAAATGCCATGTATTGTGGTGGGGAAGGCTCGTACGGAATTGTATGACCTCGGCAGCGATAAGCCTTTATTCTTTCACCCGAATATGGCTGCCATTCGTATGAAGCGGATTGAAAGGGGAGAGATGGATCCATTCATCGACATGACTGGTCTTCATGAAGGAATGTCTATTCTTGACTGTACAATGGGGATGGCGGCGGATAGCTGGGTGGCTGCCTATGTTGTCGGAAGCTCGGGAATGGTAACTGGCTTAGAGGTTAACCCCTATATTCATTTCATCATGAATGAAGGCAGAAAACATTATGAAGACAGTCATTCACCTTATGGAGATGCTCTGAAAAGAATCAGGATGATTCGAGCTGATTATAATGATTATCTGCGAGAGGCAGAGGATAATACCTATGATGTGGTCTATCTCGATCCTATGTTTACGGAAACGGTTGAGGAAAGCATGGGTATGTTTGGGCTTAAAGGATTTGCTTCCTATGATGATGTAACGAGTGAAGCAATTGAGAATGCAAAGCGAGTTGCAAGGAAACGAGTTGTTCTAAAGGATCATTTTAGGAGCGGCCGTTTTGAGAAATACGGTTTCACTATACAGAAAAGAAAGTCTGCAAAATTTCATTTTGGTGTGATAGAATTAATTTAATAGTTCTTTATTTTTGGACAAATCATTTCAATAAAGCCATATAGCAGGCAGGTGAATCGATGAAGAATTGGTCCAGGTTTTTGAAAAAGACATTGGTCGTTGGTCTTTCGGTCTTAAGCTTCGGGGTAATCACTCCTTCCCAGTATCAGGATTGGTATGAGGGAACAAGCACCAAGGATGTCAAGGACAAGCCGTATGCCATAACAGATGTCGCACAGACATTTGATGCGGCAGAAACGGTCGACCCGCAAGGTGAATTTCTTTCTTTTATGGTAAGCCAAGCAGAATCACAATCGATTGAAAAGTTTGGTCCGCGGATTGCTCCGGTAATCCAAGATGAATTCTATTCTGCCGTGCTGCCGGGCATGCAGACAGCACTTGAAGAATTCTCCGCTGAATATCCGAATGAACGTCTTTCGGATATCGTGGTTTCGGAAAAGCCGGCAGGTGGTTTGGGTGAGAAAATCTTCCATTTGTATGACGGTGAAACAAAAAAAGACCTGATTCGTTTCCATGTAAGGCGCGAAAACCCTCCTGGGGAAGGTCATTGGTTCGAATTTCACTACCATACATATAAGGATGATTTCACCAATCATCATTCGATTGCACGAATTTATTGGAGCCAAAATACCCCGCCAAAATGGCTGAGCTGAAAAATGTTTCTGCCATGGGGACTTTAGGGAAGAATACGTTGGAGACAACGTATTTTTCTTATTTTTAGTGTAAAGAAACAGGAGATGACATACATCAATGAATGACTTTCTAATGCAATTGATTGACACATATGCTTCCTTCTTTGATTGGCAAATGTGGGTAAATGTTTTAACGGACCCAGTCAGCTGGGGCTTGATAGCCACATTGGTCGTGATGGAAGGATTGCTTTCAGCTGATAATGCCCTAGTCCTTGCGGTCATGGTCAAGCACTTGCCGCATAAACAAAGGAAAAAAGCGTTATTTTATGGCTTGCTCGGCGCTTACTTTTTCCGCTTTCTCGCTATCGGGATTGGCGTCTATCTCATCAAGATAGAGTGGGTGAAAGCCCTTGGTGCCGCCTACCTTGCTTGGCTTGCCTTTGATCATTTCTTCCGTAAGCCTAAGAATGAGGGAGAAGAGCTGGAGGTTAACAAGAAAGGACTTTTTATTCGGCTTTTTGGACCGTTTTGGGGAACAGTCGTTTCGGTTGAACTAATGGATATAGCCTTCTCCGTTGACAGCATACTCGCGGCATTCGGTGTGAGCCAAAAGGTATGGATTTTATTTGTTGGAGGTATTCTTGGCGTCTTGATGATGCGGGGGGTAGCTGGTGTATTCTTGAGACTGATTACGAAGATACCGGAATTGGAAAGTGCGGCTTTCGTGCTGATTGCCGTCATTTCCCTAAAGATGCTTTTATCCATCTTTGAAATCCATATTGGACACGGCTTATTCTTTGCTATCTTAGCTGTTATCTTCGGCGGAGCGATTGGGCTTCATTATTACCGGAAGAAACACCATCAAGAAAGAGCCCATTCTTAAAAAAGATAAGCGGCAAGGAGCTTGAGCATACAGCTTTCTTGCCGCTTGTTTTATTTATAGTTGAAACTCTTGATATATTCATCTGTCAAAGGAAGCGCAGGTGTCCCTAAATAAATGAAATGGGACGGACATTTACAGTCCGAGGAACCCATCCGCGGCACGAGAATTTTTCCCTTGGCAATGAATTTACCAGCAAGTTCACATTCTGATAAAGAATCATCATATGTTATAATCTTTAAGATTGTTCCATATGGACGGATATAATCCATATGCCAGCGTTTCTTCTTCTCTCTACATATATGGCGCTCAATCCGTTTCTTTAGATTACGCTTGGCGCTGCCGACATATACATAGACACCCCTTTGGAAGGAATAGGTGCCTAGTTTGCCTATTTCAACCTCGCATTCCTTTTCGATTAATAGAAAGATAGCATAGTAGAGATGGTGCGCAGGCGGTGTTTGAAATTCTTGTATCATAGTTCATTCGCTCCTAAGAAGGTGATTACGTTGGGAAGAAGAAAAGGATATGGCATTGCTGTTATCGCTGTTTTATGTATGAGTTTAATGCTGATATGGCCGATCAGCCGCTATTACGCTGAAGCGATGTTTCTACGAGATAAGGGTGGCCAGGTTTCGAATCCAGCCATCCTATCATCTATCATTATTTTACCCGAAAAAGAAGAGGATTGGAACGAGGCAGGAGAGATCGTTGCGAGGATCAGTTCACTGCCAGAAAGTTTGCTGGAAAAAATAAAGGACAATGGCATTCGGCTGAAAATATTTACCGATCAATTGACTGACCAGCCGGAAGCAGCCCATCTCAAGGGTGTTCTGCCAAGGGGGTATACGACGACAACCTGGGATGATGTGCCGGGCATGGGCGGCGGAAGGACGGTATTGGTGAAGGCCGGCTCAAGTGATATGGGAATGGGGCATGATTCCATGAATCTTGAACTGCATGAGCTTGCCCATTCAATCGATTCCATTATTTTATCCGATAGAAGCCAATCAGAAGAATTTAAACAAATTTGGCGGGAAGAGGTTGCTCATGTCTTCCCGGGAAGAGATTATTTCCTTGATTACCCGGAAGAATACTTTGCTGAAACATTTACACTTTATTATTATGATGAGGAAATGCGCAGCCGTTTATACACAAATGCGCCAAAGACCTTTGCGTTTTTTGAGCAGCTGGAATTAACCCAATTTGCTTGATAATATAGAGATAATTCGCCATGGAGGGGATCGCATTGAGTAAAAATGAACAAGCCTATTTAGATTTATGCCGGCATGTGCTGGAGAATGGAACGAGGAAATCAGACCGGACTGGAACAGGTACGATGTCTGTTTTTGGGCATCAGATGAGGTTTGACTTAAAGGATGGTTTCCCTTTATTAACGACGAAGCGTGTACCGTTTCGCTTAATTGCGAGTGAATTGATTTGGTTTATTAACGGAGATACGAATATTCGTTTCTTGCTTCAGCATAACAATAATATTTGGAATGAGTGGGCATTTAAAAAGTGGGTAGAAAGTGATGAGTACACAGGGCCTGACATGACAGACTTCGGCATTCGTTCACTAAAGGATGAGGAATTTAAAAAGGTCTATGATGAGCAAATGGAAATCTTCAAAAAGAGAGTGCTTGAAGAAGATGATTTCGCTGCTAAATATGGCGAGCTGGGCAATGTGTACGGGAAACAATGGAGAGCTTGGAAAACCTCTACGGGTGAAACAATTGACCAGCTGAAGGATGTCATCCATGATATTAAGCATAATCCTTCATCACGGAGATTGATTGTGTCTGCGTGGAATCCAGAGGATGTGCCGACTAATATGGCCCTCCCGCCTTGCCATAGTCTGTTCCAATTCCATGTGGCTGATGGAAGATTATCCTGCCAGCTGTATCAGCGCAGTGCAGATATTTTCCTCGGCGTGCCATTTAATATCGCAAGCTACGCCCTATTAACGCACTTGATTGCGAAAGAATGCGGTCTAGAAGCCGGCGAGTTCATTCACACTTTAGGAGATGCTCATATTTACCTGAATCACGAAGAACAGGTACGGACCCAGTTGCAAAGGGAGCCGAAAGAGCTTCCGCAATTGGTAATTGATCCGTCCTTTACAAGCATCTTCGAATTGAGCTTGGATCAGTTGAAAATTGAAGGCTATGACCCGCATCCGACCATTAAAGCTCCGATAGCGGTATAACAGCAAGAGAAAACCGGGGCTGTCTCGTTAATGACGATGACAGTCCCGGTTTCTTTCGTTTCATGAGTCAATGGACAAACGCCTGCTGCATATAAATATCATGAATGATATTTACGTGTGAAACGGAGGAGTCCATATGAATGAACAAAATGGCGGCGGCTCGGTTGCCCCTTTATTCTATATTATTCAGCCAGAGATCCAAATAAAACGTTCAGAGCAAAATAATCAAGAAATTTATCATAGCAGAGAAGTAATCGTGGAGTCGCCGCTTGTTGGAGCGAAGCTTGAGCAAGATGACGTCCAGCATGCAAAAGCTGCAGCTGCAGCGGCTCAGTCTATGCAGGAAATTCAAGAGGAAGTTAAGCAAATTTCATCAGAGTTCAACATTCCTGTCAATATTCAAGCAGAGGCCATGAAGAAAATGGAGGAGCTTGGTGCTGTTAAGGAGGAGCCTGTTCATCTTGAGAAAGAAGCTCCAATAGCATCCGAGGTGAAGTCAGTGGCAGAGGTAAGTGAATCTGAAGCAGAACGCAAAAAAGCTGTCAGAATGACCGTCACCCGCCTGGCACGGTATCCGCTTGTTGTACCAAAGCCTGTTTGCGAATTGACGATTCAAGGCGAAAAGGTTAACGCCATCATTGAAAGCAAGCGCGGTGAAATGGTGAGGCTTCGGGTTGGATCAGTCACCAAATCCTTTTCAATAGATGAGATTGAGGATATAAAAATAGTATAAAATGTACCTGCCATTTCCCCGTACGGCTGTACGGGGTTTTCTTATGAAGGGATATGACTCTCCAGAAAAGATTGAATCAGAATGGAGAAAGGAAAATAACTTCAATAACATGAATAAGGAAAATTCAATCCTAAATAGATATTGTCTCTAGTGGTGTTATGTTCTTGCCAATTGGTCTTCTGAAAAAATAGAAAGAATAAGGAATTTGTCCAAACCAATTGAGGGCTTGGTTAATAAGATACAGTAGAAAATGAAAGACGAATGACAAGCCGTCATCTTAAATCCCGTCTTATCCTGATTCTAAGCGGCCAAGCCCAATCTGTAAAAAGGAATCAAAAAAAACAACCTGAGGTTTAGGGCCCCCAGGCTGGTTGAACGATTTCGTGATAATTTGGCAACATGTTTCTGCCGTCTCCAACATATGGTTAGGTAAGTGTGATTGGAGGCAGGCAGGAGACAGAGACGAAGGCCTTCAAATCGACTGTTATAAAGGCATCTGTGCAAGTCAGCACTTCGTTTTGTAGTTCAAATAGAACCTGTGACGGTGTAAGCTGGGTGTCAGTAATATATGGAATGGTGCTGGAGCTTTTTAGCAATTCCAGGGATGCGCAATTGTTCTCCGGATCTACATCTTCTACACGGAAAATGGCTGAATAAAGCAGGCTGGATGTCGATGGAGCGACATTCTCCCTGACAGCGCCGTATCCGATGAAAGGCAATCCTGTGCACTTCAATTGAAGAATGATTGGGATTGTATTGTAGCCAGAGGTTGTAATTCCGCCAATTAATTCCTGGATAGCACGATTACAGCCAGTTGCTCCTTCTTGGCCAGGTTCCACTCTATCTTGAGCTTCCACAATTGCAAGCAAAGTATCAGTAATACAATTTTGTGTTTCATACTCAGAACCGCAACTCATGATTTTTCCTCCTTGATGTTTTATTTCCTTAACAGACTATGAAGATTTCACCTATCTGGTTTGATTAAATAGCCTATTTTTCGGCAATTTGGTAATGGTTCTGGAGATATGGAGGTGCTTTTTATGCTTGAGCTGGATTTTTTCTCTCTTTTGCTGCTGGGACTTGCTTCCTTTCGTCTGACTAGATTAATTGTATTTGATGCTATAACGGAAAAAATACGTGCCTTTTTTCTGAAGGAAGTGGTACAGGAAAACGGGCAAGAAGAGGAAGAGATTTATTTAGTTCCAAGAGGAAGCGGCGTGAGAAAATTTATTGGGGAGCTAATCAGCTGCTTTTGGTGTACAGGAATATGGACAAGCGGTTTATTGATCGTGCTATATTCACTTCTTCCATCTGTTGGGATTTGGGTTTTAGCTATCTTATCGGTTGCAGCAGTCGCCAGTTTGCTGGAGATGCTTGTACAAAAGCTTTATTGAATAGGGTATACAAATAGAAGAAATACGGAGATACATATCCCAATGATTCGGTATACCAGTGAAAAAGCCTGATATCATCATGTGATCAGGCTTTTTACTGTTTATATTCTTTTAAGCTCCGTAATCATCGCCAGGAATTTGTTGGCATACTTTTGCAGGGAGAAATGCTCTTTCACATAATGGACGGCCCTTTGAGTAATTAATTTACGGTGACGTTCGTTATGAAGGAGATTCTGCCCTTCAAGGACAGCCTTTTGAATGTCACCCTGTTGATAAATCTGACCGGTCCGATTATGGAATGCAAAGCTTGAGATGCCATCAGAATTCGTCGTTAGGATAGGACATAGACAGCACATAGCCTCTAGCAGCGCATAGCCAAAACCCTCCGTGATGGTGGTGGAGCATAGAAAGCCGCCAGAGCTGGCAATTCGCGAATAATAAGTTGGCATTTGTTCGTGGGGAATATTATAGAATATTTGACAGTTCTTTAAGGAGGGGTTTGTTTCTAATAGCTCCTTGAATTCTTTCATATCAGCTGGAAGGAAGATTGTGCTGTCTAAGAAAAACCAAGCCATTAAGCGCGGATTATTCGGGACTAAATGTAAATAAATTTGTATGAATTCCCGCCAGTTCTTGTGAGGTTCGATACGTCCAACCCAGCCAATGATGGGATCGGGTTCTTTTTCCGGATTGGTGTAAGTAAATTGAATGGTATTAATGCCATTATGAAAATGATATTTTCGTTTATTCGGAAATTCTCTGTTAGTAATAGTAATCAAATGGGGTGTCTGCGGTGTCAGGATGGCGTCAGCATATAGATCGATGTATGGCTTTGCCAGCTGTTGTAAGAAGACTTTTGCTTCTGGGATTGACCCAAGTCCCTGGATTTCATAAATTAAGATGCCGGTGTAGCCATAATTCCGAATCACTTCAAGGTCGGTATAGGTAGAACACACAATAATAGCTTCATAATTTCCTTCCATGACCATTTTTTGCCGTTCAGAAGGGTCTGTAATGACAAAGGCTGCTTCATTCGTGATGTTTTGCAGACCGGGACCTGTGGAGGAGTATAATAGGTCAAATTTTATCTTATACGGTGCAAGAGCCATGCTGCGCTGTCTTGCTAATGTTTCTACCCCGCCGCTTGGGTAGTTATATACAAACAGCATTTTTCTCATTGTGGTGATCACCTCCATTTAATTTGTTTTTATAACTATATGAGGGCTGAGGGAAATAATGCCCCGTCTGATTGGGCGAGAACAATGGGATAACTGGTGCATACAATGTTTGAAAGGCTTCCTTTTCACCAGAGAGGGTGGAAGGGGAGTGTGAGTCATGGGACAAAAGATAGCACATGGCGGAAAGGTGAATGGAATTATGGGTCCAAAGGTGACAATCATTATCCCTTTTTATAATTGCCCCTATGTCGCACAAGCAATTGAAAGTGCCTTGAAACAAACCTATCGGAATGTAGAAATTATTGTCGTTAATGATGGGTCAACAATCCATGCCGATAAAATTCGCCCTTTTATCGGCAAGCTAATCTATATTGAAAAGAGTAATGGAGGAACGGCCAGTGCATTAAATGAAGGGTTGAAGAGAGCGAGTGGGGACTATATTGCCTGGCTGAGCTCTGATGATAAATTCCAGCCCCGCAAGCTCGAAAAACAGCTTGCTTACATGCAGGCTCTCCAATCCAGTATTAGCTATACAAATTTCTCTGTCATCGATGAGAAAAGCAGGGTCGTGACACAAAAGGCAGGAACACATTATCCCGATAGAGCAGATTTTGTCCGTCATTTAAGCAAAGGCTGCCATATAAACGGATGTACGATCATGTTTAAAAAAGAAGTCTATGATAAAGTGGGGGAGTTTAATTCTTCCTATAAATATACACAGGATTATGATTATTGGTTAAGAGTCGTGCAGCATTATCCGTTTGATTATCTTGATGAGCCATTAACCTTGTATCGTGTCCATTCTAATATGGGTTCAAAACAGTATCCACGTGCCCAGCGAGCGGAAATTCTTGAATTACGTGCCAAGTATAAGCGGATTTTGGCGCAATTAGAATGGGGGACTGAGAGATGAGATTTGTCTTTCCGATATTGACCTTGTGTAAAGGCGGTGCTCAGCGGATGTTAGCTGAGATTACGAATGGATTGAGTGACAGGGGGCATGAGGTCACAATCGTGATGCCCCGCCATGGTGATGTTGAGTATCCTATTAGGTCAAGATTACATCGAACGGATAAAACGGTTTTGATGGAATCAGATTTTCCTTATGCTGATTTTATTATTTCGAACTTTTTTACGACGGTTCCTATTGCCCAGGAAGCCAGTCTTGCGGGCAAAGGGAGGCATGTCAGACTTAGCTTATGTTATGAACCAATCTTTTTGAGTGACCAGCATATTACTTTCCCATCATATAACGTTACGAAGGATATATTTGTTCTGTCGGAGTATCAGAAGGAATTGATTGCGATCAATCATGGCATTCAAGCGAAAATCATTCCTGTTGGGGTAAGCGATCTGTTTCATAATAAAAATCTTAGACAGAGCAATGCAGCACTAACGATTTCTGCCGTGTTAAGAAGACCAGAGGGCGGTCACTCTTGGCAAAGGAATCAAGACGAATTGGTGGAAACCTTAACCAACATCAAGGCTGGATATCCATATGTACAGGTGAATTGTATTGTTCCAGCTAATGAATACCGGTTATCCGCCCAGCTTAAAAAAATCATGAAACTAGGTTTGTTTAATTTGCAATGTCCGACAACGGATGAGCAATTAAGCGACCTGTATAACAGAACGGATATTTTTGTCTCCTCGTCAATCCATGAATCTGCACTCTTGCCGCCGCTTGAAGCGATGAAATGCGGGGCAGCAGTCGCTGCCTATTATGCAGGAGGGAATAAAGGATATTGCCGTCATGAAGATACTGCTTTGACATCATTCGCTTACGAGCGAAATCTGTATGATCATATCGCCAGGCTTATTCTTGATAAGGATTTAAGGGAAAGGATTGCTTTTGCGGGGCATGCGGAGTCATTGAAGTGGACGTGGGATAGAAGTGTGAATCGATTCCTTGAAGAAATTGAACAACTTTCTTAATGGGATAATGGAAAGGAAGCGTTAAGAGTTTGGGCAGGCAGGTGAGGCTGAAAAAAGAAAGAGAATTCTTCCGAAACCATGACATATATACAGTCTAAACATGAAAATGGTCATATAAAGGGTATATAGCGAAAAGCTAATACTTGATAGGAGGAACAGAAATGTCAAATCATCATAAGCCTCACCCGCATCATGCTCCAGTGCGTTGCAGGTGCACGGGATCTGGTATTGTCCCTGGACAATTCCCTCCAGGAACAAAACCGATTTCTCTTACGCCTCTTAGCAATACTTCCATCCGCCAGCTGCTGATACGATTCTTGCAAAGCGGCACAACGCTTGCGGAGGTCTTTACGGTTGCCTCCCAAATTCCGGGAGAGCCTGACCTTAGCAATGTAACGGTTGTAGCTGTTGGCGGCGATTTTGTCACATTCCAGCAATCTGCAAGCTTGGGCGGAGCACAAATTACCATCCGAATTCAAGATATCATTGGCTTCGAAGTAGCATAAAGGAATCACAAAAAAGCTTCATGTGCATACATGAAGCTTTTTTAATAGGGAGGTTCTATGATGAGTGAGCCGCTAACCATTCTATTTTGTACGAAACGATTCCACCATAGAATGGAGAAAAGTACGGAATACCTTATTGCTGAACTAATGAAAAGAGTCAATCTATTCATTTGGGAGCAAGACGGGGATCTTCCAGCTATTCTTTCAAGCCTATCGGTAAACCCAGATTATATTCTCTTAAATGATTTTAAGTTCGATTACTCTCCGCGTATTTATGGTTTGGCTGCCAGTCCGGTACCGGTTGGGGCAATTCTTCATGAAATCAATCATAAGCCTTATCGCAGGAAGCAATTTTATGAGCGGGAGAATATCCAGCATTTGTTCGTACATTATCGGGAAGCCTCCTTAAAAATTCTGCCAGAGCTAAAGAATCGCTTCGTTTGGTTCCCGCATCATGTTCCGGTGGATGTCTTTAAGGATTACGGAGAGGCTAGGGAGATTGATGTGCTGATGATGGGTATTTTGCTGAAGGGGCTCTACCCGAAGAGAACCGCCTTTTATGAACAATTAAAAACATATCCTGGGTTTGTCTATCATGAGCATCCGGGTTATGGCTCTCTTCCAGCTAAGACTATGCACTATGTCGGTAATACTTATGCAAGGGAGCTTGCCCGGGCGAAAATCTTCGTTACATGTGATTCTAAGGAGAAGCTGCCTTTAATGAAATATTTTGAGGCGCTCGCCTGTAGGACGCTCCTTGTGGCAACTGCCTCCCGGGAACTGGAGGACTTGGGGTTTATTGATGGGGAGACTTATGTGGCAGCTGATGAGCATACGGTCGTGGAGAAGGTGAAGTATTATCTCGCCCATCAAGAGGAAAGAGAGCGAATTGTTAATCAGGGCTATCAACTTATTCTAAAAAGGCATTCAACCGCTCAAAGGGTAGATGGACTGGTTGAATTTCTTTCAGAGCTGGCATGAACAAGGCCGGCTTTCTTTTTTTGCCGTGACAGGGTGAAATGTCTATTCATAAATTAGAAGAATCACATAATTTATAGGAGCGGATAAGGTGTGATCGAGAAGGAGGAAAAGCAGTGCATATAATGACGGTACTAGGGACACGGCCGGAGATTATTAGGCTGAGCCTTATTATGAAAAAGCTGGATGAGGTTTGTACGAAGCATACGGTTGTCTATACCGGCCAGAATTTCACGCATTCCTTAAGTGATGTGTTCTTTGAGCAATTATCCATTAGAAAGCCAGATTACCATCTTCATATGAGGAATATGAATCTTGGTGGTCAATTGGCTTCCATGTATGACTTTCTTGAAGAAGTATTGAAGAAGGATAATCCTGATAGAGTATTGATTCTTGGTGACACAAACAGTGCCCTGAGTGCCATCCTATTTGAACGATATGGAATCCCTGTCTATCATATGGAAGCAGGGAATAGATGCTTTGATTTACGGGTGCCGGAGGAGAAGAACAGAAGGGTAGTGGATGCGGTCAGCAGCTATAATCTTCCTTATACGGAAAAAAGCCGGCAAAACCTGCTTGATGAAAATGTACCGGTTAATCGGATTTTCCTGTCGGGAAATCCCATTAACGAAGTGATCATGCATTATCGAAAGAAGATACAATCCTCAGATATATTAACGAGGCTTTCACTTGCAAAGAAGGATTATTTCCTTGCGACAATACATCGGGCTGAGAATGTAGATTCACCGGAAATATTAAAGGAAATCTTCACAGGCTTCAATCAGCTGGCAGAGATTCATGGGAAGAGAATCATTTGCAGCCTCCATCCTAGAACAAATGCCCGGTTAAGTGTGTTGAATGAATTTGAACTGAATTCATTGGTTGAATTACATGAACCATTTGGATTGTTTGACTTTGTGAAGCTTGAAGAGAACGCAGCATGTGTATTGACAGACAGCGGGACCGTGCAGGAAGAATGCTGCATTCTGCATGTTCCTGCCGTGACGGTCAGAGATGCGACAGAAAGGCCAGAAACAGTGGAGTGCGGGAGCAATATCCTGTCAGGGACTAAGGCAGACAGTATAGTAGAAAGTGTGGGGATTATGATGAAACAGGCGCTCTATTGGGAACTCCCTCAAGGCTATCAAGATCGAAATGTATCACAGAAAGTCATTAATTACCTGTTAGGAGTGAAGGGAGTTGTTTAAGGATAAGCGAATTCTGATTACCGGTGCAACAGGGTCATGGGGACATGAGTTAGTAAGTCAGCTGTTACAGGAAAAGCCGAAGGAAATTCGGTTATTCTCCCGTAATGAATCAAGTCAGGTAGCGATGATGCGGCAGTTCTCTGATAAGCGCTTAAAATTCATCATTGGGGATATTAAAGAGCGAGAAGGCTTGATGCAGGCGTGTCAGGACGTTGAATATGTCTTTCATTTGGCAGCACTGAAGCATGTACCCGTATGTGAGGAGCAGCCGCTTGAGGCACTGAAAACGAATGTACTCGGCACGCAAAATGTCATTGATGCAGCCATATATAATCATGTTGACAAAGTAGTCTATATTTCAACTGATAAAGCAGCGAATCCATCCAACTTCTACGGATTATCGAAGGCTATGGGAGAGAGACTCATTATTCACGCCAATACCTTGAATACAGATACGAAATTTGTTTGTGTCAGGGGCGGGAATGTCCTTGGAACAAATGGAAGTGTCATTCATGTCTTTAAGAATCAAATTGCTGAAAAAGGGGTTGTCGGTATTACCGATTTGCGGATGACCCGATTCTTTCTCACGATTGAGGAAGCAATTGGCCTTTTATTTAAGGCGACCTATGAGAGTATCGGCGGTGAAATTTTTGTCATGAAAATGCCGACATGCACCATCCTGGATTTAGCTAGAGTATTGATCGAGGATTCTGGCAAAGAGGATGTCGAGATTATTGAGCTTGGAAAGAGACCAGGTGAGAAGATTCATGAGATCCTCTTTTCAGAATACGAGAGTGCCAGTACAGTTCATTATGATAAGCATTATTTCGTCATTCTGCCGAGCATTGAGATTGATGGATTGAAAGAGTACTATGCCAGCTATAAACCTGTTGAAATGGAGAATTATAATTCGGGTGAAAATTTGATGAACAAGGATGAATTGCGAACCCTGTTAGAAGAAGGTGGGTTCCTCTCATGAAGATACTCATTCTAGGCGGGGATGGCATGGCTGGACATGTGGCTGCTGCTTATTTTATGGGTCTATCTGATTATGAGGTACGGCGTACGACAAGAAGACGCGCGAGCAAGGATTCGGTCCAATGCGATGCACTGGATTTTGATCATGTTGGATCAATCCTATCTGATTGGAGACCGGACTTCGTCATTAATGCAATTGGCATTCTCAATCAGGGAGTTGATCGAAGCCTATATGAAGGGATAACACTGAACAGCTTGCTTCCGCATTTTCTTGCCCGTGAGCTGGATAAATACGGAGGCAAGCTGATTCATATCAGCACAGATTGCATTTTCAGTGGAACAAAGGGCGGATATACCGAAGATTCACCGGCAGACGGATTATCTTTATATGCAAAGACGAAGGCGTTAGGGGAATTAAATGAAACCAATCATTTAACCATCCGCACCTCAATCATCGGGCCTGAGAAGAAGCAGGATGGAATTGGTCTGCTGAATTGGTTTCTGAAGCAAAAGGGAACGATATTTGGCTATACAAATGTTTGGTGGAACGGTGTAACGACAATTGAACTGGCGAAATTTATCCATTATGCGATTGAAAATGAGCTGAATGGACTTTGCCATTTGCATGCTCCTGAGAAGGTGAATAAACACCAATTATTGATGCTTTTTCAAGAATTTCTGTTAAAGGATGACGTGAATATTCTCCCTGATGGGGAGATGGTATCTGATAAGACGTTAATCAGTACACGTAAGGATATAGTCTATACGGTTCCTTCCTATCAGGCGATGATGGCAGAACTGTGCGAATGGATGGCTCATGCATGAAGACCATTCTCATCACGGGCGGCAATGGATTTACAGGCACAGCTGCATGCAGCCATTTTCGAAAACAAGGATATCAGGTCATCACTACAAAAAGGTCGGGAAAGGCTCTCGCAGATGAGCTTCTTTGTGATCTAACCAAGAAGGAAGAGGTTGACCAGACTCTCAAAAAAGCGAATCCAGATTACATTCTCCATCTAGCTGGCAAAAACCATGCCGGCGATTCCTGGGTCGACCCGGAAATCTTCATGAAGGTAAATGTGGAAGGGACCCTTCACCTTTTGGAGTCTGTTCGCAGGATTTGTCCGAAGGTTAGAATACTTATCATTGGTTCTGCCCTTGAGATCTGTCCAGCACTGGATAAGCCAAACCATCCATATGGCTATTCCAAAGCCATGCAAACATCATTAGCCATCGCTTGGCATCATTTCTATCAAATGAATGTATTAGTCGTTAAGGCTCCTAACCTCATTGGCCCTGGCCCATCAACTGGTGTCAGTGCCCTATTTGCCCAAAAGGTCGTAAAGGGTGAAAAGGAGGGAGGCGCAATCTTAGAAATCAACACAGCTTCTTCCCCGAAAACCTTTCTTGATGTCCGTGATGCGGTGAAGGCTTACGAAAAGATATTAGATAAGGGGAAGGCTGGAGTGGTATATGAGCTGGCCGGCGGCAGCCTCTGCACATTAGAAGAGCTGGCTAATCACTATAAAGAGTTAGCTGAAGGTCCTGTAATCATACGGATGAGGATGATGGGGGAGGAAGAGTCAATGGAGAAGCGAATAGAAGGAATTCAGCTATTTGGCAGGTATGCCGAGAAATGGAGGATTGTCCCCTGCTATTCGTTACAAGGCAGCGTGAAGGATACACTGGATTATTTCCGGGTAAAATGTTAGCATAAAATCCCCTTTACAGGGGCTTTTTATTTTTCTACAATAATGTACATGGCTTATAAATATATTGCTAAAATGGTAAGAGACTACTAATCATTTGGAGGTACATATGTTTTCAATTGTCGTGGCTTTTGATCGGAATCGTGTAATTGGCTTGAATAATCAACTCCCTTGGCGTCTGCCGGCGGATCTTGCACATGTGAAGAAAACAACAATGGGAAAGGTTCTTATCATGGGGAGAAAAACATTCGATTCCATTGGCAGGCCCTTACCTGGAAGGGTAAATGTCGTTTTGACGAATGACCCTAGCTGGAGCCATGAAGGGGTGGAGGTATTCCATACGAAAGAAGAAATCATGGAGTTTGCTGAACAGACTGATAAGGAATGCGTTATTTTTGGCGGTCAGGCCTTATTTGAGATGTTCATGCCGTATGTAATGAAGGTCTACCTGACTTTTATTGATGAAGAGTTTGAGGGAGATACCTATTTTCCTCCAGTGAATTTCCAGGAGGGATGGGAACAGGTATCCTCGGTTAAAGGACCAAAAGATGAAAAAAACCCATATGATTATTATTTCCAGGAATATAGAAGAATGACCCCAATATCGTAAGGAGGAGCAATCATTGTTTCGATTAATTTATATGTTCTTTTATTTATGCGGCTATCTTTTATACAGTCTGCCTAGCCTAGCTAAGGCGAAAAAGCTGCATGCAGTTAACAAGGCGGAAAATGATGAAAAAATCCAAACAGTACCGAAAAAATGGGCAGCCGGCTTCTTGAGACATTCAGGCTGCAAGCTTGAGGTAACTGGACTGGAGAATATTCCAGACGGACCAGTGCTTTTTGTCGGTAACCATGAGGGTGATTTTGACGTGCCGGTCTTAATGGCGGGCATTCCAAAGCCTTTTGGCTTTATTTCAAAGATTGAAGTCAAAAAAATTCCGATTGTAGCTGGCTGGATGGAGGTCATGGGTTGCGTATTTCTCGATCGCAGTGACAGGCGTGCGGCTATTCAATCCATTCGCGATGGCATTAAACAGCTAAAAGCAGGCCACTCTGTCCTCATCTTCCCTGAGGGAACGCGGAATAGAGGCGGCGAGTTAGGAGAATTCAAGGCTGGAAGTCTTCGTCTTGCAAAGGATTCCAAAGTTCCAATCGTCCCATTCATGATTCAAGGGACGGCCGATATCTTCGAGAATAATCAAAATCGTATTAAACCGGGTAAGGTGAAATTAGTCATCCTTCCGGCTATTCCTGCCGAGCGCTATGAAGAGGCGGGTATGGAACAGGTGGCAAATGATATTAAAGCAATCATTCATGAGGAAAGAGACCAGCACTTAAAAGGTGCATAAAACAAAAAGCTGTCTAGTTTGAAGAGATTAACGAGCTAGGCAGCTTTTTTTGCATAAATTAAAATAGTGAATTTTCTAATTATTCCGTTGATTTATTTTGGAGACCTGCTATAATTTACAAATTAAGAAAAGTTTGGAGGAAAGACAATGAGTCATCTAGTTA
Source organism: Pradoshia sp. (assembly GCF_051873915.1). Taxonomy (NCBI): domain Bacteria; kingdom Bacillati; phylum Bacillota; class Bacilli; order Caryophanales; family Bacillaceae; genus Pradoshia; species Pradoshia sp. Next base: position 18,496 of record NZ_JBJEFJ010000058.1, on the reverse strand, counting down.
AGGCAAAACAGGGTGTACAGGTGGAACAAATTCTAATTGCTTACCAGAAACTTAAGGAAAAGGTGGCTCATACCCCTTTACAGCTGAATCAGCGTTTATCAGAGAAATATGGCTGCCAGGTCTTTTTAAAAAGAGAAGATCTGCAGCATGTCCGTTCATTCAAGCTTCGAGGTGCCTTCTATGCCATGATGAGTCTCTCAGCGGAGGAATTGAAAAACGGGGTTGTGTGTGCAAGTGCGGGGAATCATGCACAAGGTGTGGCTTATGCTTGTCATGAACTGAAGGTATACGGCAAGATTTATATGCCGACGACAACGCCTAAGCAGAAGATTAATCAGGTAGCGAAGTTCGGAAAGGAATTCGTGGAGATTATTCTCTCGGGTGACACATTTGATGATTCTTATGCGGAGGCCAAGAAATGTGAGGAAGCCGATGGCCGCATATTTATTCATCCATTTGATGATGGGAATGTCATTGCCGGTCAAGGGACGGTGGCAGTGGAAATATTGCATGATAGTGAAGTCCCTGTGGATTATGTGTTCGCCAGTGTAGGGGGCGGCGGTCTTATGGCAGGTGTCTCCTCTTATATGGCAAGTGTCTCTCCAGCCACGAAGTGCATCGGAGTGGAACCAGCAGGTGCTGCCTCTATGAAGGAGTCCATCACAAAAGGGGAAATCATTAAATTACCTGAGATTGACAGCTTTGTGGATGGGGCTGCTGTAAAAGAGGTCGGCTTGAAGACCTATCGGATTTGTCAAAGCCTTCTGCATGATTGTCTGGTCGTCCCAGAGGGAAAGGTCTGCAGTACGATTCTTGAGCTGTATAATGAATATGCCATCGTAGCTGAGCCGGCAGGTGCACTGCCAGTGGCCGCCCTGGATTTCTATCGGGAGGAAATCAAAGGTAAGAATATTGTGTGCGTTATCAGCGGCGGAAATAATGATATTGGTAGAATGCAGGATATTAAGGAACGCTCTCTTCAATACGAGGGACTCTTGCACCATTTTATCGTGCATTTTCCGCAGCGGGCCGGAGCTCTCAGGGAATTTCTTGATGAGGTGCTTGGCCCGGGAGATGATATCACACGGTTTGAATATACGAAGAAGAACAATAAGGATAACGGTCCAGCGCTGGTCGGCATCGAACTCCAGTGTAAGGAAGATTATCCGGAATTGATGAAGCGGATGGAGAAAAAGGGCTTTTCCTTCCTTGTCGTGGAAAGCGGCAGCAGCCTCCATCAATTGTTAATTTGACAGTGTTCTTGACTGAACTTCCCTCTATTTTGTTGAAATATTGGAGAAAAATAGCAACTAATTCTTTTCATATTTCCGAAAACTATTATAATGGGAAGTGAGCACCAAAATGGAGGGGATAGAATGTTGTCAAATATTGGGGTACCTGGATTAATCCTTATCCTGCTTTTAGCCTTAATTATATTTGGTCCAAAGAAATTGCCTGAGATCGGGAGAGCCTTCGGACAAACCTTGCGTGAATTCAAGAATTCGACTAAAGACCTGAGCAATGAAGTCATGAGTGACTTGGATGATTCAAAGAAGGAACCAAAAAAATAAGTCCATGACTATTAGATAGAGGTGTGAGGAATTCTTGCACCTCTATTAAATTGCTGCTAGAAGGAAGTGAATTCTCATACAGATGAATGAAAAAGAACTGAACATGGTAGAACATCTGGAGGAACTAAGAACAAGGCTGATGATTACAGTCGGTGCTTTTATCTTATTTTTATGCCTGTCTTTCTTCTTCGTGAAGGATATTTACCGTTTTTTCACCCGGGATTTATCAGAAGAGCTTATTATCCTTGGGCCAAGTGATGTTGTCTGGATTTATTTTATGCTGGCATCGGTAGTGGCTATTGCCTGCACGATTCCGGTCCTGTCTATGCAAATTTGGCTGTTTGTCAAACCAGCGTTAAAAGAATATGAGCGAAAAACAGCCCTTTTTTATATACCCGCCCTGTTTCTCTTGTTTATCGCGGGTTTGTGCTTTGGCTATTTTGTCATTTATCCGATTGTCTTGAATTTCTTGAATGAGCTGGGAGAAGGCGTGATGACAACGGCATACACGGCAGATCGCTACTTTAAGTTCATCATCAATATGTCCTTGCCGTTTGCTGTCCTATTCGAGCTGCCGGTTGTGATGATGTTCCTGACATCTCTCGGGATTCTCAATCCTTATGTCATGGGGAAGATTCGGAAATATGCCTACTTTGTCTTGATTGTGATTGCGGTATCGATTACTCCGCCGGAATTCCTGTCTGATTTCATTGTAGCCGTTCCGCTCTTGCTCCTTTATGAAATCAGTGTCAGTCTGTCAAAAATCGTCTATAAACGAAAGCTCCGCAAAGAAGCACAATACGAAAGGGAGCACAACCAGATACATGGAATATAACGATAAATCAGGCCCTCTTCCCAGCACGGGGGAGGCCTGTTTTTCATTCATTCAAATTTCGACAAAATCCTGCTATGTATGTGACAGAACACATTTAAATTTAGATACAAAACGTGTATAATGTTCGTAGTCGTATAAATATAGGAAGTGAAAACATGTCAAATATCAAAATTGTAACAGATTCCACTCTTGATTTGCCAAAGCAGATACTAGAAGAGAATGACATCATCGTAGTGCCGCTTTCAATTACCATCGATGGCCAATCATATGTGGATGGTGTTGATATTACCCCTGATGAATTTATCCTGAAAATGAAACAATCAGAGGAGCTTCCCAAAAGTTCACAACCTCCCGCAGGCCAGATTCTTGAAGTGTACAACTCCTTGACTGCAGACGGCAGTGAAGTAATCTCCATCCACATGACCTCTAAAATGAGCGGAACGGTGCAATCAGCTCAAACAGCTGCGCAAATGGCTGAGGGCAAAGTCACAGTTATAGATTCTAAATACATCTCCCACGGTTTAGCCTTCCAGGTGCTTGAAGCCGCTAAAATGGCGAAAGAGGGCAAAACCTCTGAAGAGATTATCAAACGGATGGACGAGATTCAAAAAGCAACAAGGCTATTCGTTGTTGTTGATACGCTCGAAAACCTCGTAAAGGGCGGACGAATCGGGAAAGGGAAAGCAATGATCAGCTCATTGCTTAACATAAAACCAATTGCTTCACTGGATACAGGGGAATACACACCTGTTGCAAAAGTGAGAAGCCAAAGTCAAATCGTTAAATACCTCGTCAAACAAATGCTTCAGGATACAGAAGGAAAAGAAATTAAAGGTATCGGAATAACAGAAGCTGATGCTATGGAATTATCCACTAAACTGAAGGAAGCTATTTTAGACGTTACGTCTCTGAATGATGTGGCAATCAACCCTACAACGCCAATTATCAGTACACATACTGGCGTAGGAGCGATTGGCTTCATGTATTACGCTGAGTAAGAATAGAGAAACCTCAATACTGCAGAATCAGCATGAACGATGTGCCGGGTCTGCAGTATTTTTTTGTTTTCCTCCTCAGAAAAGTTTATCTGCTTTCGGCCGTAATGTGTCCAACATGCTCTAAACAACAAGCGTAAAGACTAGCGCATAGGAACAAGATAGAGATTACTTACGCTATAACATGATGGTCGTGAGTATATCGTCACCATGGATTGGATACGAAATACGTACTGGATAAAGAACCTTAATGATGAGGAAATGATTGGACGCTTCAACTAAGGAATAGACACAGGAAAAACTAATGGGATTTCGTCTTTCCAAATCAAAAGGTCCTAGGAGTCGAGTTGACCTTTTGTACTGATTGGCATGGTTCCTAGCTTGGAAATGTTGTCTTCATTCATAAATTATTTGATTAACTTAGGATAAAATACAGGATTTTTTTGGTATTTTGTCAAATAGTAGAGTATGATGACAGACTTATGTGAGGAACAAAAGATGAAACAACTCGTCCCCAATTTATCGGTAAAGATGAAAATATTAATTCTTACGGCGATGCTGCTTATTACGAGTATGATTTTGATGGCGGGAATTGCCTATAGGATGATTATTCAATATGAAGAAAATATACTAATGCAAAGAGCGGAGGAGATAGCAGACTTGCATGTCTCCTATATACCGAAAGAGATAGAGGGCATTTTACAGAGAGACCCTGATGAATTGACTGAAAGGGATTTTAATATCCTGAAGGGATATCTATCCGAGGTGATTGATCATGAGGCACCTGTTCTTTTGAATGCGTTTCTGCTGGGGTATTCCAAGGAAGAGGGGAGCTATAAGCATCTTGTATCATCAAGAGCGAATAGTCTTCCAAGCCTTTCTCGGCAAGAAACGAGGGAGGGACTTCATGAGCTCAGTAAGAATGGTCGTTCTGCCTCCTTTCTTTATGATTCCTCTGACAATGAGTCTGCTGTCGGATTAAAGAAGGTATCGATAGGGGATGGCTCTTCCTATATTCTTGGCATTAAGATTAACATGGAGGATGTTCAAGTAAATGATTGGAATGTGGCTAAAACCTTTATCATTGCTATGGTCTTTATTATTCTATTATGGATATTCATCATACGGGCGTTCCTTAACCGACTGCTCGAGCCTATTAATGTGCTTGTCGAGGGAGTGAAGAAGCTTAGTGACGGTAATTTCCATGTTAAACTTACAAAGCCTAAGGAACCGGATTTTCAGCCGTTATTTGACCAATTTAACTATATGGTGAAACAGCTCCAAATGCTGTTTGCTAAATTAGTAGAAACATCCTCTCGCATAGGAAAAGCGACAGATGAGGAGCTGCCAATCAGTACCTTTGATGATGCAATCAAAGAAATGGATAACATCGTCTATAATGCGTACATACAAAAGGAATTACAAAAGGCGGAGAAAATGAACGCCATTGGACAGCTGGCAGCATCGGTGGCCCATGAAATCCGTAATCCGATGACAGTTGTCAAGGGATTTCTCCAAATTCTTGAGGACAGACAAAGCATTGGAAATCAGGAAAAAGCATACATAAAGTTAATGATGGATGAATTAAACCGGGCTGAAGGAATTATCAATGATTATTTATCCATGACAAAGACTGATTTTGAATCAAAGGAAGAATTGTTACTGTCTGATTTTGCTATGCATATTGTTGACCTGATGAATGGATATGCCTTAATGGTTGGCAATATTCAGCTTCACTATCATTTGGACTTTGACAGGCCAATCCATATTTACAAGAATGAAGTGAAGCAGGTGCTGATTAATGTCATAAAGAATGGGATGGAAGCAATGAAAGAGGGAGGAGAGCTAAGCTTCACTGTCACATTAGAAGAACCCTATATCGTCTTTTCAATTGAGGATACCGGAACAGGCATGACAAGGGAGCAGGTGGAGCGGCTTGGAACGGCCTTTTATTCACTAAAAGATAAAGGAACAGGCATGGGCTTAATGGTCTGCTATCAAATCATGGAAAAGATGGGCGGAAGAATCGAAGTGGACAGCCAAGAGGGAGTTGGAAGCATTTTCAAGGTTTATGTACCGCATACATGAGCCTTACGAAAAAAAGGCAAATCCCTTTCTATATCTACACATTCTTGTTAATATTTAGATAGATAAGATAGATAACTAATATGGGACATACAGGGAGTTCAGTTCATATGAAATCATATATTAAAGCTTTAGTGCCATTATTGTTTGTTATTCTAGCTGCCGCTTGTTCAAGTGAACAGAAGATTCCTAATGCGACAGATTATGAGGTTGAATCCTTTACCTATACCAATCAAGACGGCAAGGATGTTTCTCTTGAAGACCTGAAGGGAAAGGTATGGGTGGCTGATTTCGTCTTTACAAGCTGCAACACCGTTTGCTTGCCGATGACAGCCAACATGAAGAAACTCCAGGAACGAATTGAGGAGGAAGGATTAGAGGATGTTAAGCTGATCTCCTTCAGTGTGGACCCGGAGGTTGACAAGCCGGAAGTATTAAAGGAATATGGCCAGCAGTTTAATGCTGACTTTACGAATTGGCATTTCTTAACGGGATACAGCCAAGATGAGATTGAGGACTTTTCTCTTGAAAGCTTTAAGGCAACTGTCCAAAAGCCGGACGGGAATGACCAGGTTATCCATTCTGTGAGCTTCTCCCTTGTAGACCAAGAGGGTAGAGTGGTTCAATCCTATTCAGGTCTGGATGATATCCCGATGGATGACATTATTCAGCATATAAAAATGTTGCAATCGTAATGGACAGGATACCCCTGTCTTTTTTTTATCAAAAGGCTTTGCGACAGATGAAATATAGTTAATAGATGCCTCTGCACCGTAAAGCAACAAATAAGATTAACAGAATCGTTCATAAAAAAAGTAATCATTACCATCCAGTTTTCCATAATGCATGGTGCTTTATGACATATGATATACAATAAGAGGACTATTCAGGCAGGTGACATCTATGTTAGACAAAAAAATGGTTTCAATATTTCTTGTCACATTATTATTAGCCGGCTGCGGCGGACTGCCCTTTCTTAATGGGAAGGAATCTGCGGAGCACTCCAAATCCTATTTGACGAAATCACTTAAGAAGGATATCCCGGATGATTTCATTCCGACAGAATTATCCGTTGTATCAGTAGGTGATTCGCTGACACAAGGTGTTGGCGCAAGTGATGACCAAGAAGGGTATATCCCCTATCTTTCTGCCTATCTGGAAACAAATCGGGGAATAAAGGAAGCAACTTTTACAAATTACGGCGTTCGTGGTAATCGAACTAGTGATTTATTGAATCGGCTTCAAGATGAACAAATAAAGCGTGACATTGAGCAGGCTGATGCAGTTGTCATCACTATTGGCGGCAATGATATTATGAAGGTAGTTAAAGAGAAATTTACCAACTTGACGATGGCAGATTTCTTAGAGGCCTCCGTTACCTATGAGGAAAGAATTGAAAAAATCCTTAAGACAATCCGAAAATATAATCAGGAGGCTGAAATTTATTATATTGGGCTATACAACCCTTTCGGCAAATGGATGTCTGCCTTTAGTGAGCTTGACATCATTATGGATGACTGGAATGAGATTGGCATGGAAGTGACGAAGTCAGATTCGAATGCTTATTTTATCCGAATTGATGATATTTTTGCAGCGTCCGATGAGAATCTGCTGTATCAGGAGGATTATTTTCATCCGAATGATCGGGGATATGAGCTGATTGCTGCTCGCATTTATGAAGAGATGAAAGAAAAGACTGTTGATAGCATGTATGCTGTTGGACAAAGGAATGGGGTGGCCAATAATGAAGAAGTGGATGAGTGAGTGGGGATTATGGAAGTCATTGTTCTTTGCCTTGCTGGCCGTCAATCTTGTGATTGCCGGTGTGCTGTTTTACTGGATGACAAGGCCTATAAAGGATACAGGAGCTTTGGAGAAATTGAATGAGAACAAGGAAATGGTGAGCATTCCTTTCTCCTCAAATAAAGAAGATTTGAACAGGGTAATTAATCATTATATTGATGAAGAGGCTGCAGACAGTCCGATTGATTACGAGGTATTGCTGACAGATAAATTGGAGCTGTATGGAACGTTAAGTGCCTTCGGAAAAGATGTGCAATTGAAGGTATTATTTGAACCGTATACAACAGATGACGGAAATATCCTTCTTCGCCACCGTTCCATCCAAATTGGCGAGATGAATCTGCCGGCTACTTTCGTGCTGAACTACATCAATGAGAAATATAAGATGCCGGAATGGGTTACCATCAACCCGGCTGAGAAGACCATTTATTTATCATTAAAAGAAATGGACTTAAAGAGCGGGATAACAGTGGAGGCGAAGAAGTTTGACCTTCGCAACGATGATATCCAGATGAATTTGCTTGTTCCCGTTGAATAAAAGCATGATAAAGAGGCAGCAATGAAGATTGCATGCCTCTTTTTATTAATGCAGAAGGGTGATTCCCAGGGTTCCTTCTGCATCTTCGTAGATAATCATCGTATACACTTTGTCTGGTTCAAATTGAATGAAGCCGCTTTGGTGAAGAAGCTCGCCTTTTTCGGGATTTTTCAGCTCAAATTCAATGGTCATAGGGGTCAGTCCTAAATAGTCTGTCTGATGTTTGTAGGGAAGACTCGGATAAAGTACATCCCGGCCCTTCACGCCGATTTGGAGAATGTCATGTGAGGGAGCAAGGTGAAGAGTCTTCACTTTTGATTCATTATGGGGAACAGTATGGTTTTCTGGTATCACGACCAGCCGTGGATCATCCTCTTTCCCCGTCAGGACAACTGTATTAGGTGTATCGCCAATCGTAATTTTCCTGTGCATGATTAAAGGATAGGTCGTTCCTGATGGGAAGACCTCAACATAATAGGCGCCTGGTGTTAAGGATAAGTAAGAACTGGCTGAATTGAAGGGCATATCCTTAAAGGTTTTCATGCCGTTAATATACATATCTACAGTACCGCAAAATGAGGAACCGTGGTAAAAACGAATCTTGCATATATTTTTTATTTCCTCCAAATTATGTGTATAGTGATGGTAAGAAGGCATATAATTCTGCCCTGCTGAGCCGTTGTGTCTGTTAAGCCATGGGTAGAATCCTGACCGGGACGGCAGGGACTGAGAAGGGTACAGATAAGGATTGGCGGCCATATTACTCACTCCTGTCATTACGTCATTTATGCTACCTATATGCGGAAGCAGGGAAAGCGGTGACTTAAAGAATAGGCAAGAAAGCAAATTAGGAGTATAGTAAGGAGATATCAAGCTATTTATCATACATAATATACTGGAGGGATTAGAATGGAAAAAGCAATTTTTGCCGGAGGATGTTTTTGGTGTATGGTTAAACCCTTCGATACATTCCCTGGAGTACATAAGGTTGTATCAGGCTATACAGGCGGCCATAAAGAAAATCCTACTTATGAAGAGGTATGTTCCGGCACAACCGGTCATGTTGAGGCTGTAGAGATTACATATGATCCTAGTCTTATTACTTATAAGTCCATTGTTGAATTATTTTGGCAGCAAATTGACCCAACTGATGCAGGCGGTCAATTCTGTGATCGAGGCGATTCATACAAAACAGCAATCTTCTACACGACTGAGGAGCAAAAGGCAGCTGCTGAGGAATCGAAAAGAGAATTGGCTGAAAGCGGTCGTTTCCAAAAGGAAATTGTTACACCAATTCTTCCGGCTAAAACCTTCTATCCGGCAGAGGATTACCATCAGGATTTCTACAAAAAGAATAAGGAGCATTATGAATCTTATCAGGTCAGCTCTGGCAGAGCCGGCTTCATTAAGGAGAATTGGAGGTAAGGCTATATGGGGAAATACACGGAACGTATTAACCAATTGAACGAGATGCAGCGCCATGTGACCCAGAGCAATGGGACAGAACCGCCGTTCCGTAATGAGTATTACCGGACAGAAGAGGATGGCATTTATGTTGACATCGTCTCCGGAAAGCCTCTTTTCAGCTCGAAGGATAAGTATGATGCCGGCTGCGGTTGGCCAAGCTTTACTAAACCGATTGATGAGGATGAAATCCTGGAAAAACAGGACCTCAGCCATAATATGAATCGGACTGAGGTGAGAAGCAAAGAAGCGGACTCCCATTTAGGCCACGTCTTTCCGGATGGCCCGGGTCCGGCTGGATTGCGCTACTGCATTAATTCTGCCGCCTTGCGTTTCATACCGAAGGCTGACCTTGAGAAGGAAGGCTACGGAGAATATTTACGGCTATTTGAATAAAGGGGCATATAAAACGTTCCGCCTGATTCTCCTAAGAGATTCAGGCGGATTTTTTTTGGATGAAAGGATCAAAAAAAGAAGACTAGACGGTGTCTTAGTCTTTGTATATCTTCTATAGAAATAGTTACTCCATTATTTCCTTTTCGAGAATATTTGCTGATATGATGCCTCCCAATTGGAACGGTTTTTCATCGAGTCCTTTAAATCGGAGACCATCGTCATTCATCATAAACTCAATTTTATGCTGCCCTTCCTCGAGCCCTGTCGCAAGAATAATATAGCGCTCCTTCACTAATGGCCAGTTCGTGTTAATGGTCCTGTAATACTGATGGTCAATGAAGACGTCTACCATGCCGCCGTTTGGATTACGCTTAATGATGGCACCTACCGTATTGCCTTCAATTTTATAGCGGATGGAACTGCCTTTCTCTCCAGCGGTCCAGTAACTGTCAGCATACATAAAGCCTTTCTGGGAATCAATCGTCTTTGTTAGATGAAAAGGAGTATCGCCTTGAGTGTACAACGAGTCCTCCAATGCCGGTGCTTTCCTGTTAGGGTAATCTTCCAACATCGCGAGAATGGTGTTTGCATACAGTTCATATCCCCGTCTGTTAGGGTGAACCTGATCCTTATTCAGTTTTTTCACAGAAATGCCTGATTGAGCGTATGCTGCTCGCATATCAATTGGTATCGCCCCGTAGTGATCACTTAAGATTTGAATTTGATCCGCAAAGCTTTGAACGTTTAAAGGGCTTTCAATGAATGTTATGATTTCAGCGTTCGGTGCTCGGACCTTTGCCTCGCGAATTAATAGCTCATAATGCTTAGCGAATTCTTCTGTTTCCATATATTTTCGGTCATTTTCTCCAAAAACCAGGAAAATGATATCGGCAGGAATGAGTAGTTCTGTGTTTCTCAGCTTGTATAATCCCTCAAAAGCTGTTGCTCCACTCTGAACAATATGCTGGCCCTCCATTCTGGCACCATATCTTTGTTTGACCAGCTTCTCCAGTTGGCCGTGCCAGCTATCCCGCATTGTTTCAGCCCCGGCTCCTCTACCGATGCTGTCACCAACAACTACATAATAAATGGTATTGCCATTGTTCAGTTTTTCGGATAGGGTTTGATCCACCATTTTGACCGTGTCCGGACGCAACGAAAGGATTAAGATGACAATGATGGCAATTAGGAAGGAAAGTACAAAAATAGTATGTTGTTTCAACTTGACGGTCATAAAAACCCACCCTCCCGAATGTATCTGGTTCCATATTACCTAGTTTATGGATAAAAAACAATCTAAATATGGGCGAATGCACATACCCAGAGGGCAGTTAGCTCATATAGTAACAGTGTAATTGAGACCTTTTAAAAGGAGTTGGATGTTCGAATGTACGGTAATTTTGGAGGCGGCTGCAATCCTTGCGGCTATGGATATGGTGGCGGATATGGCTACGGTGGCGGTTATGGATATGGCTGCGGCGGAGGTTTCGGTTCTGGTTTTGCATTAATTGTTGTTCTCTTCATCTTGTTAGTCATTATAGGCGCTTCCTTCTATTGTGGCTGTTAATGATGGAGAAAAAGGACGGTAAATCCGTCCTTTTTTTACATATTGCAGCTTAGAGAACAGATAGAAATATTCATGACCAAAAATGGTGTTCATTACCATAACGGGCTTAAATCATGTATACTGATACATACAGGATAGGTTAAAAGTTATAGGTTTCATAGTTATGCCTCTTGGTTTCAGGAATTCGGCCCGCTATTTGACAAAATGGCTGCAGGCTGTTAGCTTTCCAGATGTAGCATAATCATTCTCATTTATGTATGATGATTATGGTCAAAAGTAAGCCAAGAGAGTGGAGATGAATAAGATGAAATCCTTTTATCAATATTTAATGACATACAGAAATGCCTTGAAGAAAACGGAAATGTCCTTGTTCGCCGAAAATGTGTTTTATGACCACGGGTTTCCGAAGAATTCCTCTGATTATCATGAAGTCAGCCATTATTTAGAAATGAATGGCGATTATATTCTTGATATGAGTCTTTTTGATGAGGCGTGGAATGCGTACATGCAGCATATGGGGGAATAAAATGGACCGGACCGGCAGAACAAATGAATGGTTCCCTGTTTGAATTCTTGGGTGATTTTCTATAACTTCTGTTCTGGAATCTGAGGAAGGAAACAGGTGCTTTTTATGCCAGGACGATTACAAACACGACTGCTGTACTATTCGCTCATTATCTCTATTATTCCAATCGTGTGTATTGGGTTTACCTTCTTCCTTAATCAAAAGCATCTGCTGGAAAATCAGGCGAAGGCGACTTTAAAGACTGCCTCCTACCATGCGGCAGATACAACCAATATGTTTATCGAAGAGCGGATGAATGACTTGAAATATTTAAGTCAAAACTCCGGCATTACGAATAATAATAAATCGGAATCATTGAAACTACTTGATGAATACGTAAAGCTAAAGCCGGTTTATTCCGGTTATACATATGTTACCAGCGCGGGTGAGATTTGGCGGGAAACGTACCCCTTAGAGATTGGAGAGGCGCTCCTTGAAAGTGAATCCTTTGTACGTTCCATGAATGGTCAGCCTTTCTTGTCAAAGGTTTATACAGTGGAGGGAGAGAAACCTTTCTTTTGGATCAGTACCCCGGTGTATACGGAGGATAATGAGATAGCTGGAATATTTGCTCCATCCTTTAATATTTACTATTTATGGGAGACTGTAGCTGCTAAACTTGAATTAGAGCGGGAGAAGCTCCCTTATACTGCCTTCATGATCAATAAGGACGGCTGGATTGTCACGCATAAAGATGAGAAAGAGATTATGAATCGCAATTTCATCGAGGAGAATGATTTGTCGCCTGAGCTTATCCATCAGGCTGCCTTAAAGAGGAAACTGCTGGAATCAAATGATGGAAAGAGTTTTTATACGGTTAATCCTATTCGAACAAAGGCACTAGCTGAAGAAGATTGGTATATCGTGACGACAACGGAAAAGAAAGCAGTCTATGCTCCATTAAGAGGGCTGCTCAGTCGATACCTGCTGATCAGTATCCCTATACTTGGTGCCATTATTGCTGCTGCATACTATATGACGAAGATTATTATAAAGCCGGTCGAGGACATGGTTGGACGTGTAGAGAAGTATTCAAGGGGTGAGAAGTTCTCTCGCACAGAAAGCGCCTATCATGAGATTAATGTCTTGAATCGCAGCTTTCAGTCAATGGTGGAAGCAATCGAACAGAGGGAAAAGGAGCTTATTCGCACAGAAAAGCTGAAATATGTCGGCCAGCTAGCCGCTGGAGTAGCTCATGAAATCCGAAATCCTATCACGACGATACGCGGCTTCTTCCAGCTGTTGAAGGACCATCCATATGATGAAAAAGTATTTAGAAATTATATTGATATTATTATAGAAGAGTTAAACCGCATGAATGGCATCGTGGGAGAGCTGCTGAATTTATCTAAGCCCTACCAATTGATTGTGAAGGAACATAATGTAAATGAGCTCATGGACGAAATTATTCTTCTGCAAAAAGGAGAACTTTACAGGAAGAATATTAAGATTCTGCGAGAGAATGAATGTGATAAATTGATCTGCACGGATCGAAATAGATTATTCCAGGTCATTATTAATGTGATTCAGAACTCGAAGGATGCCTTTCAAAAGGAAGGCAGCATCCGTATTTCCTTTGAAAGCACGGATGATACAGTGAGGATTATTATCGCTGATGATGGTCCTGGCATGCCAAAGGGTGTTTTAAGCAAGATTGGCACACCCTTTTATACAACGAAAGAGCATGGAACAGGGCTTGGTATTGCAACAAGCATGAAGATAATGGAAGAGCTTGAAGGCTCATTTGAAGTAACGAGCAGGATAGGAAAAGGAACGAGAATTGTACTGACCGTTCCGGCAAAGAAATAATCATACGAAGAGCAGGGAGCTTTCTTATCAAAAGAAGGCTGCCTGCTTTTTTCGACTGGTTCAAAGAAAACAGCTTAAGGCTTATGCATTAATAAGATAATTATAGGCTATCCGCATCCATCTTCCTTGCATATAATGATAAAAAACTTTACCCGATCTGCAAGGGGTGGCAGCTAGTGGGCAAACGAAATAAACCGAAGTTTGCGGTAGGAGATTCCGTCGTTATCTTAGTGAATGGCATTGTCGGTGTCGTTTCAAATGTAAAAGAGTTTAATCAGGCCTTCCTGTACGAGGTGCAAGGAGCGGAAGGGGTATATACAGAATCCGCACTCATTCATTTACAGGAATTTGAAGGTTTATTGTTTGATGCAGAACAAATCAACATAGATTATAAGTTTTTTTTCGGTGATTTAGTACAGGTAAAGGGATACGGAAAGGACATATTTAAGGTCATTGGGTTTCGGACAGAAATATGGCGCTACCAAGAGGAATCTTGGGAGGATGTCATTTATGAGCTCTCCAGAATTGACGATGAGGAATGGCTCGAGTGCAGTGAGGACGATTTAAATTTCCTGGCAGATGCAAAGGATGCCGATGCGTTTCTGGCTAAATATCAAGAACCACAGAGGAATACCCAAAAGGGCAAGCGAAAACGGAAGGAATTACTGGAACTGCCGAATCCTGAAGGGACAGAGGATGACCATCAAATCATGGTCAATCATCTGCTTGATATTTATAATGATTATCGGATTTTAAAAGAATTTTTCGGTGACGAGAGCTATGAGAAGGTTATGAAGACAGCTGTTAAGAAATTAAAGAAGCTGGTCAGTCAGAAGCAGGATAAAAAAGAACCGCATTAGATTAGGAGCTATTCGAGACTATTCGAGTAGTTCTTTTTTTTCATTTTGACAGTCTTATCGGCATTCGACAAAACTAGAATAATTTCATCAGAGGATTTTCCGATAAGAATGTGCAATTAATATAATCATAATGATTCAAGGAGGGGATAGTTATGTTGAAATCAAAGAGATTGAGCTGGTCAGCCTTGAGGAAAAAAGATTATGAAATAGCCTTGTTCCAAACGGAGCATCCAAGGGATAGAAAGGGCTATCGAATGGTTTACCGAGGAATCATCAATGCGGAAAGCCATTTTGATGTAGTAACAAAGGTATTTAAAATGTTTAATATAAAAGATCTCATCCCTAAAAACTATCAGGGAAGAACGGTCATGAGCGGAGATATTATCATGATTGTAGACCATTATGAAAAGAAACGGTATTACAGGCTTCAATCTGGCGGATGGACTGAGGTTAACCGCTTGCATGTGTGTTGAATTCTGAATAGTCCGCCTTTTTTCATTTTAAAGCGCTTATGATATAGTAATCTTTGAATAGAATCACGTTATATCCAACTGTAAGGAGGAAATTCAAAGATGAGTGTACATATCGGAGCGAAAGAAAATGAAATCGCAGAAACAGTACTACTTCCAGGAGATCCGCTGAGAGCAAAATATATTGCTGAAACCTTTTTAGAGAATCCTGTTTGCTATAATGAAGTGAGAAATATGTTTGGTTACACAGGTACGTATAAAGGTAAACGTGTTTCCGTCCAAGGGACTGGAATGGGCGTGCCATCCATTTCTATATACGTCAATGAACTTATGTCCAGTTATAATGTTCAGAAGTTAATCCGTGTCGGTACTTGCGGAGCCATTCAAAAAGATGTAAAGGTCAGAGACGTCATTCTTGCCATGACATCCTCAACCGATTCAAACATGAATAAACTCTTGTTTGACGGCATCGACTATGCGCCGACTGCCAATTTCGATTTGCTGAAGAAAGCATATGATACTGGTATTCAAAAAGGCCTCAATCTAAAAGTGGGAAATGTCTTTACGGCAGACCAATTCTACAATGATAAAGCCAATCATGAGCTATGGGCACAATATGGTATCTTGGCTATCGAAATGGAAACAACAGCTCTCTATACATTGGCTGCAAAATACGGCAGACAGGCGTTGTCCATCCTTACGGTCAGCGATCACATCCTGACAGGGGAAGAGACGACAGCAGAAGAACGACAAACGACTTTCAACGATATGATAGAAGTAGCTTTAGACGCTGCTATTGAAGTATAATAGAAAGAGTGTGGAAGGCTTCGGTTTAATCCGAAGCCTTTATCCATTACATACGAAGAAGATAGAGAATGAAAGATAAGGGATGAGAGCATTGAAAAAGACACTTCTTGCATTAATGACATCAACGGCATTGCTTCTAACAGCATGCAATAATTCGTTATTGGGGACCGAGAGCAAGGAAGAAGCAGAAGAAGCGGCAAGCATGCAGGAAACAGAAGGTGAACAAGAAGAGACAGCACCGGAAGAAGAGTATGCACTGACAGCAGAGATGCTGAATGTAATCGAAACCGAGGACGGGGTAAACTTTATTCAAAATCCAGAGAATATTCAAGTGCTGGTCAATAAGGATTATAGCCTCCCAATCGGATACCGTCCGGGAGATTTGGTTGTTCCTGAGGTGAAATTCTCATTTGATGAAAAACACGAAAAGAAACTCATGAGGAAAGAGGCAGGCGAGGCATTAGCGGAGATGTTTGACGCAGCTTCAGAAGAAGGGGTAGAAATCGTTGCTGTGTCTGGCTTCCGTTCTTATGAGCGTCAGGAACAGCTATATACAGCTGAAGTAGCAGCATCTGGTGCAGAGCATGCTCAGCAAGCTGTAGCAGAGCCGGGAAAAAGCGAGCATCAAACTGGATTGACCATGGATGTCTCTAGTGCAGAGAACAGCTTTAATCTAAACCAGGATTTTGGTAAAACGGCGGCAGGGAAGTGGCTGGCAGAGAATTCATCAGAATACGGTTTTATCATCCGTTATCCTGAAGGAAAAGAAAGCATCACCGGTTATATGTACGAGCCTTGGCATGTCCGCTATGTTGGTATTGATGTCGCGAAAGACATTCATTCACTAGGACTGTCTTTTGAGGAATATGTCCAGCTTGTGGAAGAATGAAACCAACTTTTGGTATAATGAAGTGTGTTTTCACTTGATATGATATTGTGAAAGTGGTGAGTCAATTGGATAAGGAGCAAGAACAAGGGCAGGAGCAGCAAGCGAATGACGGCCCAGAGAAAAAAGGGTACATAAAGGTTAAGTGGATCTATATCGTCTTAGGTGCACTGGCACTTGTACTACTGACGGTCGGCGCAACGGTTTACCTTCTTACGGAAAAGGCACAATCGAAATCCGGTAGTGGAGGTTCACTTCTATCAACTAATACGGATGGAGACTTCTCCAAGCTTTATGAAGTGTATAATACACTGGAGAATTATTACTTCGAGGATGTTGATGAGGAAGCACTTGTAAATGGTGCCATTAACGGTATGGTTGAGTCCCTTGATGATCCATATTCTGATTTCATGTCTACGGACGAAGCGACAAGCTTCCATGAAAGTATCTCTTCTTCCTTTGAAGGAATCGGGGCAGAAATTCAGCAAGAAAATGACCAAATTGTGATTGTTTCACCTATCAAGGGAGCACCTGCTGAGGAAGCTGGTTTAAAAGCTGGTGACATGATTCTTGAAGTGGATGGTGAAAGCCTGCAAGGAATGTCGTCAAGTAATGCGGTCTTGTTAATCAGAGGAGAAAAAGGCACAAAAGTGACTTTGACCATTCAGCGTCCCGGCCAATCCGATACAATGAAGGTTGAAATCGTCCGCGATACGATTCCAATCGAAACTGTCTATACAGAGACAGTCTCAAATAATATTGAAAAGATTCAAATTACGAGCTTCTCCGAGCATACTGCTGAAGAGCTTGAAAAAGCATTAAAGAGTGCAGAAAAGGATGGGGCAAAAGGGATTATTCTTGATTTAAGACAAAATCCTGGAGGCCTTCTCGACCAAGCTCAGGAAATTGCGAATATGTTTGTGGATGAAGGGAAAATCCTTTATCAGGTGGAATACCGAAACGGCAATAAAGAGGTCACAAAAGCGACCGGGAACGGTTATAAGGTCAGCCTTCCAACTACTGTATTAATTGATGAAGGAAGCGCTAGTGCCTCTGAGATAGTTGCTGCGGCATTGAAGGAATCAGCTGATATACCTTTGGTCGGCATGAAATCATTCGGAAAAGGCACCGTCCAATCCGCACAGGATTTCACAGATGGCTCCAATCTGAAATTCACGACCGCCAAATGGCTGACACCGGATGGAAACTGGATTCACAAGAAAGGCATCAGCCCGGATGTGAAGGCTGAGCTCCCTGAATATGCTAATTTGACCTATGTTGATCCTGAAAAGGAATGGAAGGAAGGAACATCCTCCGCAGATATTGAAAACATAGAGAAAATGCTGGAGGCCCTTGGGTTTAATCCAGGTAAAGTGGACACATCTTATGATGCTGCTACAGCATCAGCGGTTAAACAATTCCAAAAAGATCAAGGAATTAAGCAAACCGGCATTGTCACTGGAGAGACAACGACAAAACTGATGAACGAGCTTCGGGAGAAGATTAATTCAGATGATCCACAGGTAGAAGCAGCTGTGAAAGAACTGAAGTAATAATAAAGAAACCGTCATACCTTTAGAGGGATGGCGGTTTTTTGCTTATTAAAGCTATTTATATTAGGAGGATTGTATGCGGGAAGGAAAGCATGACAGGTTTGTGGAATAGTTACTAAAGTGTTCATGTGAAATTGAGGAGGAGATCATCGCATGCTATTTATGTCTTTAATGCTGGCTTCACTTTTGATTGCCATTTTAGCCATTCGTATAAAGAAAATCATCCTTCTTTTTGTATCGGCCATACTTATCTTGCCTTTGTCCTTATATCTTTCAGCTACACCCCTATTTG
>NZ_JBJEFJ010000057.1:0-16126 GCF_051873915.1 Pradoshia sp. | reverse complement strand
CCTATCTTTTTAGGGGAGGCAGTTTTTTATTTTGGCAGATTGATGCGGGCAGGTTTTCTCCCTTAACTCCGGAATCCGCCCTTAAATAATAAAATCAAGGAAATCCCAGACAAAAAAACAGCCCCCTCCTTATTCAAAAGTTGAAAATGATAGGCTGAGACGCCTTGCCAGTGAAATGAAGATTTTTAGCTGAAATCCTAAGAGAAAAACACGCTATGAAAGGTTTAATCGAGCTGCCTCCGCTACGCTCACAAATAAAAACAGGCGAAGTCCCAAAAACTCCGCCTGTTCTTTCTTATGAAAGTCGATATTTGAAATCCTGATAGCCGAACTGTTGGACAATCCGGCAGTCGCCATCCTTGTCGCGCAGACAAATCGCTGGGAGCGCCATTCCGTTAAAGGTGTTATTTTTCACCATGGAGTAGATGGCCATGTCCCCGAATACGAGACGGTCGCCTGCTTTCAGTGGTTCATCAAAGGAATAGTCTCCGATGACATCGCCGGCGAGACAGGTTGGGCCGCCTAAACGGTATGTGTGAGCTTTCTCTCCTGGAAGCCCAGAGCCTAAAAGCGGCGGACGGTATGGCATCTCGAGCACATCCGGCATATGGCAGGATGCTGAGGTGTCAAGAATGGCGAGCTCCACATCATTCACAAGGGTATCGAGAACACTTGTTATGAGGAAGCCTGCATTGAGCGCAATCGCCTCGCCCGGCTCCAAGTATACGTTGAGACCATATTGATCTTGCATTCTCTTAATACAGCTTTCGAGCAAATCAAAATTATAGCCTTCTCTTGTGATATGATGGCCGCCGCCGAAATTGATCCATTCCATCTGCGGCAGCCACTCGCCGAATTTCTCCTCAATGACATCGAGTGTGGTTGCCAAGGCATCGGCATCCTGCTCACACAGTGTGTGGAAGTGGAGACCAGACACACCATCCAATTTTCCTGGCTCGAACTGACTGATGGTAACCCCGAATCGGGAGCCGCGGGCACAAGGGTCATAGATTTCATGACCCTCCTGGGTGGAGCATTCCGGATTGATGCGCAGACCAACTTTCTTACCAGCCTTGCGCGCCCTTTCCCCATACTTCTCCAGCTGGGAGAAGGAATTAAAGATGATATGGTCACATAAGTCGATAATCTCATCCATTTCATCCTCACGATAAGCCGGGGAGAAGACATGATTCTCCTTCCCCATTTCCTCATATCCGAGCCTTGCCTCAAACAAGCCGCTCGCCGCAGTCCCGCTCAAATACTTCCCAATCAGCGGATAGGTCGCATACATCGAAAACGCCTTTTGCGCGAGGATGATTTTGCAGCCGGTCCGCTCCATTACTCCGCTCAGGATTTCCAGGTTTCTCTCAAGTAATGCCTCATCAACCACATAGCTTGGTGTTGGCAGTTCTTCAAAGCGCATCTTAATCAACTAGCTCCGGATCAAAGCTTTCTTTCCAAGGAAGGCCCCATTTATTGAGTGCTTCCATAAATGGATCTGGATTGAATTCTTCAATATTGTAAACGCCCGGTCTGTTCCATTCGCCTGTCATCACCATCATGGCACCAATCATCGCTGGCACGCCAGTTGTATAGGAAACGGCTTGGGAGCCGACTTCACGGTAGCATTCTTCATGGTCGCATACATTGTATACATAATAGGTTTTCGGCTTTCCGTCTTTTGTCCCGCGGAAAATACAGCCAATATTCGTTTTTCCTTTTGTACGTGGCCCTAATGATGCCGGGTCAGGAAGGACCGCCTTCAGGAATTGAAGCGGAATGATTTCCTTTCCTTCGAACATGATTGGCTCGATGGAGGTCATGCCGACGTTTTCAAGGCATTTGAGGTGAGTCAGATAGCTCTCGCCAAATGTCATGAAGAAACGGATTTGTTTCAGGCCAGGGATGTTTTGGGATAGGGATTCAAGCTCCTCATGATAAAGGAGATACATATCCTTTTCACCAACTTCAGGGAAGTTATAGACACGCTTGATCTCCATCGGCTTTGTCTCAATCCACTCGCCATCTTTCCAGTAGCGGCCATTAGCGGATACTTCACGGATATTGATCTCCGGGTTGAAATTCGTCGCAAATGGGTAGCCATGGTCACCGGCATTGCAGTCTAGAATGTCGATGTATTCAATCTCATCGAAGTGATGCTTAAGTGCATAGGCAGAGAATACGCCTGTCACGCCTGGGTCAAATCCGCTTCCAAGCAAGGCTGTAATGCCGGCTTCCTCAAAGCGCTGGCGGTATTCCCATTGCCATTTGTATTCAAATTTCGCTGTATCCTCCGGCTCATAGTTCGCTGTATCCATATAATGTGTTTTTGTCGCCAGGCATGCATCCATGATGGTCAAATCCTGATACGGAAGAGCCAGGTTCATGACGATATCTGGTTTTACTTCTTTGATGAGGGCGATTAGTTCGTCCACATTGTCCGCATCGACTTGCGCCGTGGTGATTTTTGTTTTGCCGCCGTCAAGCTTTGCTTTCAGCTCATCACATTTCGATTTTGTCCGACTTGCGATGCAGATTTCCTCGAATACCTCACTATTTTGTACACATTTATGAACGGCAACGGAGGCTACTCCTCCAGCTCCGATGATTAACGCTTTACCCATTTTCTTCTCTCCAATCCTGATTCTTTATTTTTTAATCGCTACTAATAGTTCCCTGACAAGCTTGCAGGCTGTAGCTGTTGAAATGCCGCTCGGATCATAGGTCGGTGATAATTCATTTATATCGAGGCCGACAACGGTTGTTTTCTCACAAACGGCAAGCAAGGCTTCTAATAGCTGCACATAGGTGACTCCTCCTGCCTCCGGTGTCCCTGTTCCAGGGAAGACAGATGGGTCAAGAACATCTAAATCAAGCGTGAGATAAACCGGTTTGTCCCCGATCTGCTCTAGCACTGCTTCAAGTCCATCGAAATTAAACTTATTCGTGAACACATGGCCTTTCTTCGCCCATTCAAATTCACTGCGGTCCCCTGAACGAATGCCGAACTGGAAGATGCGGCCGTCTCCAAGGATATCGTGACAGCGGCGGATGACAGATGCATGGGAGAGCATTTCTCCAAGATAATCCTCTCGCAGGTCTGTATGGGCATCAAAGTGGATGATATGGAGCTCTGGATATTGCTCCGCCACGGCGCGCACGCTTCCAAGCGTAACGAGATGCTCACCGCCAATCATGAATGGAATCTTTCCATCCTCAATGATCTTACTTGCACGCTCTTCAATATCAAAAAGCACGCGTTCAACATTGCCGAAGCAGAGCTCCAGGTCTCCGCTGTCAAATACAGCCATGTCCGTTAAATCCTTATCCTGATAAGGGCTATAGGTTTCAAGCCCATATGATTCCTGACGAATCGCCTGCGGACCGAAACGGGTTCCGGGACGATAGGAGGTCGTCCCGTCAAAGGGGGCGCCGAAGAGAACAATGTCTGCCTCGTTATACTCCGCCACGCAGCCGATAAAGGTTTGGATATTTTTATTCAACATCTCGCAACAGCTCCTCTACGTAAGTTGGGAGCGAGAAGGCGCCGACATGGAGTTTCGGGTTATAATAGCGCGCATGAAGATGTGCGTCTTTAAAAGCCTCTCGCTTCAAGTCTTTCACTGGATGATATTTCTTCGATGCAAACCCAAACAACCAATGACCCGATGGATAGGTCGGAATATGTGCCTGATACACATAGCTGATTGGGAAGCTTTCCACGATTCGCTTATGAGCACGCTGCATGGCTGCGACATCCTCTTTATAAAAGGGACTCTCATGCTGATTGACCATAATTCCGTCTTCATGCAATGCCTTATAACAGCTTCCATAAAATTCGCGGGTGAACAAGCCCTCGCCCGGACCGAATGGGTCGGTCGAATCAACGATAATCAAGTCATATTGATCCTCGCAGGAGCGTATGTACTTCAGCCCGTCCTCATAATGAATCTGAAGGCGCGGATCATCGAGCGCACAAGCCGTTTGCGGAAGATATTTCTTGCACACATCCACGACCATTTCATCAATCTCCACCAAATCAATCTGCTTCACGCTCTCATACTTAACGAGCTCACGCACCGCTCCCCCGTCTCCCGCTCCGATAATGAGCACCTTCTCTGGATTCGGGTGAACCATCATCGGTACATGGGTAATCATCTCGTGGTAAATGAATTCATCCTTCTCGGTCAGCATCATGAAGCCATCAAGGGTTAGAAAGCGGCCGAATTCCTTCGATTCAAAAATATCGATGCGCTGATATTCACTTTGTCCGCTGTACAGCAGCTTTTCCACTTTGATCGATAGCTTAACGTTCGGGGTATGCCGTTCACTAAACCAAAGTTCCATTTTCGTCACACTCCTTGCAGTACGTTCAGTCGTTCTATCATTAAATCCTCTGGTCCGGTCATGGAGCATCCCTTTTCCTTGGCATAATCAATATAATCAATGATCTCCTGTGTCACCCGTTCACCTGGTGCCAGGATAGGAATTCCCGGCGGGTAACACATCACGAATTCACTGCACACCCTGCCGACTGTCTCATGAAGGGGCAGGGATTCCTTCTCTGCATAAAAGGCTTGTTGAGGAGTCGTCACGACCTCCGGATCAATATATTCCTGCGTAAACATGCCAGCCTTATCGCGTTTGTAGCGTCTCCGGATTTCTGATAAGGCACTGATTAACCGTTCCACATCTCGATTGCGATCACCAACAGACACATAGGCAAGGATATTGCCAATATCACCAAATTCAATCTGGATATCATATTCGTCTCGAAGAATGTCATATACCTCAATGCCGGCGAGCCCGATATCTCTCGTGTAAACAGACAGCTTCGTCACATCGAAATCATAGACGCTGTCCCCGTTGATCAATTCCTTGGAGAAGGCATAGAAATCTCCAATCTGGTTGATTTCCTGACGTACATATTCAGCCAGCTCAACGACATGAGCAAATATCTCCTCCCCATTGAGAGCGAGATTTCTTCTGGAGATATCCAGGCTCGATAGCAGCAGATACGACCCGCTCGTGGTCTGGGTCAGATTAATAATCTGCCGGGCATAGCCGGCATTCACGGAAGGACCAAGCAGCATGAAGGAGCTTTGGGTCAAGCTTCCCCCTGATTTATGCATGCTCACCGCCGCCATATCAGCTCCCGCCCCCATGGCAGAGACCGGCAAATCCTTGCCAAAATACAAATGTGTTCCATGCGCTTCATCTGCGAGCACGAGCAATCCATGCTTGTGAGCAAGCTCAACAATTCCGCGAAGGTCCGAACAGATGCCATAATAGGTTGGATTATTGACCAGTACAGCCTTCGCCTCAGGATTTTCTATTATGGCCTTCTCGACCTGGCTGACTGACATGCCAAGCGCAATGCCGAGGCGGTGGTCCACATCAGGATTCACATAGACCGGCTCTGCGCCGCATAGAACGAGTGCATTGATGACGCTGCGGTGGACATTGCGCGGAACAATAATCTTGTCGCCCTTCTTGCAGGCGGTCAAAATCATCCCTTGCACAGCTGATGTTGTCCCATTGACCATGAAGAAGGCATGGGCTGCACCGAAGGCCTCTGCCGCTAACCTTTCTGCTTCACGGATGACAGAGACCGGATGGCAGAGATTATCAAGCGGCTTCATGGAATTCACGTCCACGCTCAAGGCCTCCTCACCTAAGAAGGCAGTCAAATCAGGGTTCCCCCTGCCGCGCTTATGGCCTGGTACATCAAAAGGCACAATTCGTTTTTTCTTAAATTCCTCGAGTGCCTCATGGATAGGGGCCCTATCCTGCAGCACTCGGCCGTCACTCTTCTTCTTATCACTCAATTCGGCTTTCCCCCTATGGTTTATCGTCGATCGGTCTCTAGC
The DNA here is from genome assembly GCF_051873915.1 of Pradoshia sp. Lineage (NCBI taxonomy): Bacteria > Bacillati > Bacillota > Bacilli > Caryophanales > Bacillaceae > Pradoshia > Pradoshia sp. The sequence continues at coordinate 10,256 of NZ_JBJEFJ010000057.1, read as the reverse complement.
AGCGGGGCTTTCCAGAATGGCCGCTGTCTTGCGGCAACGATTCTCTCAATATTCCGAAGATTGAATCTGCAGATCGACAGACCATCCTCTTTATCTACTTACCCTCTAACCTTGAAATCACGCAAAAAAACGCAAGTAATAGCGGCGAGCCGCACATCACTTGCGTTTGTGTATGGACATTAAAAATATGATTCAAAAAGCAAAAACCACTAAAATCTTCCAGCCTCTATGCAGACAGAGGCATGCAAGAACAAAAGGAACGAAGCTCTTTAAAAAATATTCAAATATACCATCAAGGTTTAGAGTCTATATAGCAAATAATTACTTTTACCACTCTTATTGACCGTTTCACAAGTTGATGTGCGATTTATTCGCACTGGTTGTAAAGTAACCAACTTATAAAATTTGAGCTTTTAACTCAATCAATAAGGCAACTAAGTTGCCAATCGGCATTTGACCCGGCTGTCCGTATGGCCTTAACGTTCCATGGTTAGAAACCATGAAATGTGGTCAAAAATCATCTGCTTGGAAAGACTCCTTCAATTTGAATACCATTGCTTCCCAAATGTTATGGCTATCTTATCAACTACTTTTCCAAATTACAACTAAAAAGGAAAAAGATTTAATTTACAAAATATTTACATATAATGTCAAAAGCCTGCCAATTCTACATTATCTGCCAAATTTCTTTTTTAATTCTTCTAAAGAAAGCTCCTTGGTGGAGGCATAAATGACATCTGCCTGTCCCAGTTGATCAACAGAACCAATGCCAACGGCAAACATGCCTGCCCGTTTGATGGCTTGCACTCCTGCCTTTGCATCCTCTATGCCGATGCAATGCTCCGGCTTTACCTGCAAATTTTCCGCCGCATTTAGAAAAATCTCTGGGTCTGGTTTCCCATGTGAAATCAGATTCGCATCGGCCATATAATCAAATTCATCCAAAAGGCCTAATCCTTCCAAAACGGCTGGCGCATTCTTGCTGGCGGAGGCGAGGCCGATTTTAAAACCGGCCTCTTTAATATCGGCTAATAGTTCCCTTATGCCAGGCAGTATATCGGCAGGAGTGATTTGCTTGATCAGCTCAGCATAATGGGCATTCTTTTTCGCTGCAAGATGTGCCTTCTCCTCTTCCGTGAAGGCTCCTAGCTTGCCGCCAAGCTCTAGGATGATTTCAAGTGAGGCCATGCGTGAAACGCCCTTTAGCCGTTCATTATCCTCCCTCGTGAAAGGAATGCCAAGCTCCTCAGCCAGCGCCCTCCAGGCAAGAAAATGGTATTCCGCTGTATCCGTAATCACTCCGTCCAGGTCAAAAATAAAGGCTTCAAGCTTACTCATTGTTGTCTCTCCTCCTTCGCCATCGGAATGCTCAACATGCCATTCTCTTCAAGCTCATGCTTCACTCCATCCATTTCAAAGGTCAGCGCAGGGCCCTCCTGGGTAATTTGAACTGTCTTTTGATCAACCTTCACAGTAAGGTGATGATTGCGGTAATTAATATTAAAGGTATAACGATCCCATGCGGCTGGGATAAATGGTGCAAACGATAGCACTCCCTCAAAGGTTTTCATGCCGGCAAAGCCTTGAACAATCGCTAGCCAGGAACCAGTCATACTTGTAATATGAAGCCCATCTTCTGTGTCATTATTATAGTTATCTAGATCAAGCCTTGCTGTCCGGTTATACATCTCATATGCCTTCTCCTCCATGCCGAGCTCTGCAGCGAGTACTGCATGAACGGATGGAGACAAAGAGGATTCATGAACGGTCATCGGCTCATAGAATTCAAAGTTGCGCCGCTTCTCATCCAGTGTGAATTCATTATTGAGGAAGTAGATGCCCTGCAGAACATCGGCCTGCTTGATGAAGCAGCTGCGAAGAATTCGGTCCCATGACCACTTCTGATTCAACGGTCTGTCATGCGGGGACAATTCACTCACCTTCTTCAGATCCTTATCAAGGAAGGTGTCATGCTGCACAAATACTTGAAGCTCCTCGTCATATGGCAAATACATTTTCTCCGTGATTTCAGCCCAGCGATCGAGCTCTTCCTGATAAATATATAAATCTGCCAGTCTGGATTCATGGCCGTTCTCCTTCAGCTCATGAATGACCTCCATCGTATAGCGCAGTGTCCAAGCTGCCATCTTGTTCGTATACCAGTTATTGTTCACATTATTCTCATACTCGTTCGGACCGGTTACCCCGTGGATCATGTATTGATCTTTTCGCTTTTGGTAATGAACCCGATCTGCCCAGAAACGGGAAATGCCTGTCAGCACATCGATTCCATACTCGAGCAAGTATTCCTTATCCCCGGTGTACTGGACATAATTATAGATGGCATAGGCAATAGCTGCATTTCGGTGAATCTCCTCAAAGGTGATTTCCCACTCATTATGACATTCCACCCCTGTAAAGGTCACCATCGGATAGAGAGCTCCCTCAAGGCCCTGCCTTTTCGCATTCACGTAAGCGCCCTCGAGCTGGTTATAACGGTAGATTAATAGATTACGAGCTACTTCGGGCTTTGCGGTCGCCAAATAGAAAGGCAAAGCATATGCTTCCGTATCCCAATATGTTGCACCGCCATACTTTTCCCCTGTAAAGCCTTTTGGACCGATGTTCAGACGGGCATCCTCCCCATAATAGGTAGAGAAGAGCTGGAAGAGGTTGAAACGAATGCCCTGCTGAGCCTCATCATCTCCGTCAATTTGGATATCGGCCATCTTCCACCGCTCTGCCCACTGCTCCTTATGAGCTGTTAAGCAGGCATCAAATCCAGCCTGCATCGCCTGGTTCAGTATCTCTTCCCCTTTTTCAACAAGGTGCTCACCATCATAGTCTCGGTTCGTTGTGACCGTGACATACTTCGTGAGGGAGACCGTCTTTTTAGCGATCGTATTCATGACGATTGTATTATCGACATACTCGACATTCATAAAAGGCTTAATCTCAGCCACATCCCCTTCAGCCACTAATCCCATATTAGCTGAAATACGGAAGATTTCCGTTTCGAAAGGGTTTTCATTTGTCTCCATAACAAGATGAGCCTTATTCGGCTCTGCATGCCTTGTGATTGCTTTCCAAAAGTCCTCGTCATAATTGGAGTCCTCATTGCGTACATCCCCATCCAAATAAGGAATGAAGGTAATCTTGCTGTCATGATTTAGCGGGGTAACCTGATAATGAATCACGGCAAGCTGCTTCTCCGCAATCGAGAGATACCGCATAACCTCTACCTTTGTTTCCTTGCCTTCATGGACAATCGTGAACGTCCGTGTCAGGACACCTGTTTTCATATCAAGCTCACGACGGTAATCCTTCACTTCAGCCAAATACAGATCAATCTCATCCTCATCAATCAGCACGCGAATACCAATAAAATCAATGGCATTGATTACTTTTCCGAAATAATCCGGATAGCCATTTTTCCACCAGCCGACCCTTGTTTTATCCGGGTACCAAACTCCTGCAATATATGTACCTTTATGTGAATCACCACTATAGGTTTCCTCGAAATTCCCTCTTAAGCCCATATGGCCGTTTCCAAGACTCGTCATGCTCTCAGCTAGGCGAAAATCATCCTTATGAAGCTCTTCCTCAATAATTTTCCATGGGTCTACTGCAAATAATCTCTTCATTGATTTCACTCTCCCATAAATGGTCATCGATTAGTGCAAGCGGTTGCACAATTAACCCATCCTTATTATAACGTATTGCTGAACAAAAGAAAGTATGAATGGGTGAAAATTCTAACTTTCTTCAAAGATAGGTATTTAGAACCGCAAAAAACTCCAAAGCCTGTTTAGGCCTTGGAGTTCTCTATGCTTAATTCTCTGCTTTTGGTGCTGGCTTTGGATGAGGCATTTTGCCGAAATGGCGGGGCGGGACATAGCCATGTTCCTTGATTTTCTCAAAGCGCTTATCCATATGGTCAAGAATCATATCGCCCGTTTCCTTTGTCATTACACCGTATTCAACGTATTTATGAATAATATCCTTCTCACGCTGAAGGACATCCTGATGCATCGATTCAAGCTCTGCTTTCTGAGCGTCTGTCAGTGATTTCTCAGCTGGCGCAGGTGCCGGTGCTTTATCTTCTGCCGCATAGGCAGATGAGAGCATGCCCGTAAATGAGGCTGTCGACAGCATAATGCCCGCCAAAATGTTCAACGTCCATCTCTTCATTCCATTCACTCCCTACTCTTTTATCCACCCTAGTTTTTGCCATTTATCAGATTTTATGCATGGGCTTTTCGGAGTGATCGAATCACTTATTTTCGCTTTTTAGGCTTTACGTCAGGTCTTTTCTTCGGATAGACGGGACGTTCATCAACGATTTGTCCCTTGAATAATTCCTTCCTTTTCACCTCAAGCTTGAGCTCACGGGCATATTTGCGCAGCTCGCGCTCTTCACGCGGCGTCACGATGGAGATGACGGTTCCGCTTGCACCTTGGCGGCCTGTCCGGCCTGAGCGATGAACATATTGGGCAATCGATTCCGGGAAGTCCACATGGATGACATATGGAAGTCCCTCGATATCCAATCCCCTTGCAGCTACGTCCGTAGCAAGCAAGAGCGGCAGCTTTCCTTGACGGAAGGAACGGATTGCCTTCTCACGGTCCATCTTCTTCGAATCCCCATGTATGACAGCGAGGTCAACCTTTTTATAGGAAAGCTTTGAAGCCATCACATCAAGGTTGCCAATATCCCTTCCAAAGACAAGCGCTCTCATCCCTGACATTTTCGCCAGCTTCTCAAGAATAAGAATCTTGTCGCGCTGTTCAGCAACAAAATAAATATGGTCGACCTTCGATTGCACGGTCTCTTCCTTAGCAATCCGGATACAAGCAGGCTCATTCATCCATTGGGATGCTTCTTCTTCAAGCTGCTTTGGCAGAGTTGCAGAGAAGAGCAGCACTTGACGGTCACGCATCGCTGAATGGAGGATTGCTCCTACGGTAGCCATATGTTCTGGAATCAGGAGCTGGTCTCCCTCATCAAGTACAATTGTCTTCACTCCATGCATCTTCAGCTTCTTCTGCTTAATCAATTCCTCCAGTCTTCCCGGTGTTCCAATGACAACATGCGGATGCTTCTTCAATTTCTCTAGCTGACGCTTCGGATTAGCGCCGCCAATGAAGGATGCTGCCGTGATGCCGCAATCTTTTGCCCATGATTGCACAACCTCGAAGATCTGCATCACTAATTCACGGGACGGTGCCACGAATACAGCCTGCACCTTTTGCTCAACAGGGTCAACCTTGTTTAAGACCGGAAGTACATAGGCAAGGGTCTTCCCTGTCCCTGTCGGGGATTCAGCCATTACATCTGCCCCTTCCATAATCGGTGCAAATACCTTCGTCTGTACGGCTGTCGGCTCCTTGAACCCTGATTTCTCCCATCCCTTTTTCAAGCCTTCTTTTAATTCCTCTATCATTACAGCTTTCGCGCTCATTTAATTCTCCTAACTAAAGTCGTGGTTTTCTTGTCTTATTATACATAGCCGGGCAGAGGATTATCAATAAAGCGCCTCACCGCAGGCAATTTTCCGTGCATTTCAATGTATAGGTTCGCGGAATGCAGATATACTAGATATATTGACTAATTTTACTATATTAAAAGAACCCCTCTCGTGAGAAAAATGTATTTATTTGTAGGCTTCTTGCGACTCAGGGACATTTCCATTAGAATGAAACTACTAGTTTATGCGAAAGAGGTTGAAGATGGTGGAACACAATACGTCGAATTTTATACGCAACATCGTCATTGATGATGTGAAATCAGGTAAAACAAAAGAAGTCATCACCCGTTTCCCGCCGGAACCAAATGGCTATTTGCATATCGGCCACGCTAAATCCATCGTGCTGAATTTTGATATTGCCGATGAGTTTGGCGGCAAGACAAACTTGCGCTTCGATGATACCAATCCTGTAAAAGAGGATGTGGAATTTGTCGAATCAATCAAGGAAGATGTGAAATGGCTCGGCTACGACTGGGACGGACTGTTTTTTGCCTCTGATTATTTTGAAGAAATGTACAGCCGTGCAACGCTATTAATTGAAAAGGGATTGGCTTATGTTGATGACCTATCAGCTGATCAAATCCGTGAGTACCGCGGCACATTGACTGAACCAGGTAAGGAGAGCCCATTCCGCAGCCGTTCTGTGGAAGAGAATCTCGACTTGTTCAAACGGATGAGGGACGGAGAGTTCGGAGACGGAGAGAAAGTCCTTCGCGCCAAAATTGATATGAGTTCACCAAACATCAATCTTCGTGATCCTGTTATCTACCGAATCGCTCATGTACCGCACCACAATACCGGCACAAAATGGTGCATATATCCGATGTATGCATTTGCTCATCCAATTGAGGATGCGATTGAAGGGGTAACCCATTCCATCTGTACACTCGAGTTTGAAGACCAGCGCCCATTCTATGACTGGGTTATTAAGGAATGCGAAATGCCTGCAGTGCCAAGACAATATGAATTCGGCCGTTTGAATCTGACAAATACCGTCATGAGCAAACGTAAATTGAAGCAGCTTGTGGAAGAAGGGTTTGTTGACGGCTGGGATGACCCGCGCATGCCGACTATATCCGGCCTAAGAAGACGCGGTTATACACCAGAAGCTATCCGCAACTTCTGCCGTGAAATTGGCGTAGCCAAAACAAGCGGAATCGTCGATGAGAAGATGCTTGAGCATTTTGTTCGTGAAGACTTGAAATTGAAAGCACCGCGTACAATGGGAATCTTGAAGCCGCTGAAGGTCGTTATTACGAACTATCCAGAAGGCGAAATTGAGATGCTTGATGCCGAGATCAATCCGGAAAACCCTGAAATGGGTATGCGTAAAATCCCATTCGGCCGTGAAATCTACATTGAGCAAGAGGATTTCATGGAGAATCCTCCGAAGAAATACTTCCGTCTCTTCCCTGGCAATGAGGTTCGCTTGAAACATGCGTACTTCATCAAATGTGAAGAAGTGATTAAAGATGCTGACGGCAATGTCGTTGAGCTGCACTGCACATATGACCCAGAAACAAAGAGCGGTACCGGCTTCACTGGCCGTAAAGTAAAAGGAACGATTCACTGGGTGGAGGCAACACATGCCATCCCTGCTGAGTTCCGCTTGTACGAGCCTCTCATCCTTGATGAGGACGCTGAAGAACAAGGCGGCTCCTTCCTTGACCATGTGAATCCAAACTCCTTGATCATTGAACAAGGATTCGTAGAACCAAACATGAAGGATGTCAAAGGTAATGATAAGTTCCAATTCTTCCGCCATGGCTACTTCAATGTGGATCCGAAGAATAACACAGATAAATTAATCTTTAACTTGATTGTCTCCTTAAAGAGCTCATTCAAGCTTTAAAACCAGCAAAAGGCACTCATCCACATTGGATGAGTGCCTTTTTTCCTGCTTATTGATCAAGCCGGCTTCTAATTTCATTGACGACTTCATTTGCCGTCCTACCATTTGCATCAATGATGGATGCATCAGTTCTAGCATCCTGAATGCCCATAACATTTGTATCGAGCCCCGTAACGACACAAAAATCAAATGCTACTCCGTCCGCATCCTCCGCGTGGCGCAAATCAGCCACTTCATAACCAAGCTCTGACAAAGCCTCGCGAATATCGGTCAATGATTGTTCAACACCTATTCTTGTCATTTATCGCACCTCCTCATTGTTAAGGTTTCCTTTCCGACTGTTTATTATGTTGAAATAGCAGCAAAAAAAGACCGTCCAGCTTCTAGACGGTCTTTCTAATCCTCAAATATTCACGCGGAGCCATTCCGAACTCTTTCTTGAAGGCACGTACAAAGCCGGAATAATCATTGAAGCCCGATGTTTGGCAAACATCGGTCAGCTTCATGCCCTCTGCCATTAAGGTTTTTGCATACATAAGCCGCTTTTGGACAATGTATTGATGCAGGGTATAACCTGTATAGGCCTTAAATTTTCTCATAAGATGATATTTGCTCATAAAGACAAGAGAGGCAAGATGATTCACTGACAGCTCGCCATTTAGGTTTTGGTTGATATAGGTGACAATGTCATTAATATTTTGATCAAATAGGACATCCATTGATTGATTCCGTTGGTTATTGTCAAGCAGATCTCGATTCAGGAGGATAATCAGCTGAATCAACAAGGCTTTGTTCATCTCTACATACCCAAAGCTGGGATTTATCTTTTCCTCCATTAAATCATGGACAATGCTCTTTACCTTTCGAAGCCGTTCTTCATATAAGCGGAGGCGATTATTTTCCCTTCTGGCTGCCATATCAAAGCATGTAAGTAAGTTGGCATCTGTTTGATGATGCTTGGCCATCATTTCTGGATTGAACCATATGATGATTCGCTCATAATCCTCAGAGGGGTCAATAATCGGCTTATGAATCTGACTATGACTGATAATTAAGACATCCCATGGCCTAAGCTTAAAGGCCTTCCCCTCTATCATATAGGTAACGTTTCCTTTCAGGAAAATAATGATTTTATGAAAGTCATGATAATGATAGTCGAAATCCTTTGTAATACGGTCCTTTAAGTGGAAGATGCGTAGCTCTTCCTTAAGAAAACCCCGTTTCTCAAGCGGCCATTGCCCATGCTCAATCATGGTAATTAGTCTCCCTTTTATCAATATTACCCCTATTTTAGAGCATTTTTATCCATCTTTCTAGCAATATTTACATAGTAGTCGGCATTACATTTGCGTATGATAATATATAACAGTAGTTTTATCAGAAAGGTTTTGAGAATATGAAACGATTTTTAGCAAGCTATAAGTCTTCCTTAATCCTGCTTGGCGCGATTATCATCGGCGGGATTGCCGGGTACATAATCGGTCCGGACGTAGCGGTTGTTAGACCATTCGGGGACTTATTCCTGAACTTATTATTCATGATTATCGTTCCGCTCGTCTTCTTTAGTATCACTTCGGCGATTGCGAATATGAGCGAGATGAAGCGTCTTGGAAAGATTATGGTCAGCATCATCATCGTCTTTTTCAGTACAGCGCTGATCTCAGCCATTATCGGCCTTGCCGGAACGTCCATCATGAATCCAATTGGCGATTCTGATGTCTCCGCCATTAAGGAATTGATGACTAATACAGAAGTACCTGAAACAGAAGATGTCACTTTCCTTTCCCAGCTCGTCAATACCTTCACGGTGAGCGATTTCTCTGAATTGCTTTCTAGACAGCATATCCTGCAGCTCATCGTCTTCTCCGTCCTGATTGGTCTTGCGACAGCCATGGCCGGTGAAAAGGGCAGACCTGTTGCTCAGCTGCTCACATCGGCAACTGAGGTTCTCATGAAGGTTGTCAAAATCATTATGTATTACGCTCCAATCGGGCTCGGCTGTTATTTCGCAGCCATTATCGGTGAGCTTGGACCGCAAATCCTTGAAGGCTATGCGCGCTCCTTCGTTCTTTATATGGTCTTATCGATCATCTATTTCTTTGGATTCTTTACGCTGTATGCATTTATTGCAGCTGGAAAGGACGGCATCCGTGCCTACTGGACGAATGTTCTTCCTCCATCCGTCACAGCGATTGCGACTTGCTCAAGTGCAGCCTGCATTCCAATTAACCTTGATGCAACGAAGAAAATCGGCGTCCCGGTCGATATCGCTGAAACCGTTATTCCACTTGGCGCCAACACACATAAGGATGGTTCCGTTATTGGCGGAGTGCTTAAGATTGTCTTCCTGTTCAGTCTCTTTGGCCGGGATTTGACAAGTGTATCAAGCATCCTCAGTATCCTAGCTGTTGCCTTCCTAGTCGGTGCCGTAATGGGCGCTATTCCAGGAGGCGGAATGATTGGCGAAATGCTGATCCTTACCGTATTCGGCTTCTCGCCTGAGGTACTTCCGCTGATCGCCGTTATCAGCACCATCATCGATATTCCAGCTACCTTGCTGAACTCAACTGGCAATACTGTATGTGCCATGCTCGTCGCACGTCTTGTCGAGGGCAAGAATTGGCTCAAGAATGCCATGAAAAAAACAGCAGATGCATAAATGAAACAAAACGAAAGCCGGTTCAGAATAGTGAACCGGCTTTTTTGACTCTATGGGAAGCTCTTAAAATCAAAACAGCGTAATCGAGGCTCGTTTTTAGATGTAATCCTACTAAAAACATGAAATCCCGTCTAAAAATATCTCAAACATGTCTAGTTTTGATAACTACACTTTGTGGGACTCTCCTATTCGAAAGGATTTCGCTCGATTTCTCTAT
>NZ_JBJEFJ010000056.1:0-16130 GCF_051873915.1 Pradoshia sp. | reverse complement strand
TCTTACATAACCCTCTTAAACATCTTTTCCAGCTCATATATCGAGTAGTGGATAATGATTGGGCGTCCGTGCGGGCATGTGAATGGGTCATTCGTATGCCGCAGCTCATCAAGCAAGGCGGTTATCTCATCATTGCGCAAATGGCGATTAGCCTTAATGGAGCCTTTACAGCTCATCATAATGGCTGCTTCTTCGCGCAGCTTTTTGATATCCACCTTTTTCAGCGTCAGTACTTGATGGATCATTTCGTCGATGATTTGCTCCTCCATCCCAGCTGGGAACCAGGTTGGGTGGGAACGGACGATATAGCTGTTTTGGCCGAACGGCTCAAGGAATACTCCAACCGCCTCAAGCTCACTTTTATTCTCCTCCAGCTTGATGAAATCATCTGTTGAGTATTCAAGTGTGAGCGGAACGAGCATGTCCTGCAGCTCCTTATTAACCTCTCCGACCTTTTCCTTGAAGAATTCATATTTAATCCGTTCCTGGGCAGCATGCTGATCAATCATGTACAAGCCTTGATCATTCTGGGCAAGGATGTAGGTGCCATGCAGCTGGCCAATTGGATAGAGCGGCGGAATCCGGCTTTCCCGCTCCACTTTCGGCTGTGCCTGCTGAGTCGGCTCATCCTGCTCGATTTCTGCTGATTCGTCCGTATGACTCACCTCTTGTTCAGGCTCCTCATCCTGCCAAACGGGTGGCTCTTCAGCGTGTGCAGGCTGTTCTGGGATAGGTGCCATGTGTTCTGTTGGCTCCTTAGCTGTTTCAGGCGGCTCATAGATTACCGAGAATCCATCCGTACCTGATGGGATAGCTGGAGGAGTCGGAACGACAGGCTGTTTCTCAGGTGACGGTCTTTCCATAAACGTGAATTGCGCTTGTTCAGATTTCGGCTTTTCTTCACGCTTTACCGGCGCACCGCTTGGGATGAGCGTTTCCTTCTTAAAGGTTTGTTTAATTGCGTCCCGAATGAGCTCCATCAATTCTTGCTCCTTGCTGAAACGAACCTCCATTTTCGATGGATGGACATTGACATCAACCAGGAGCGGGTCCATTTCAATATTCAAGAGAACAATCGGATAGCGCCCAATCGGCAATAATGTATGATAGCCTTCAAGGATGGCCTTAGCAATCACGAAATTCTTAATAAAGCGCCCATTCACGAGAATGGTCATATAATTGCGCGAGGCACGTGTCATCTCGGGTGAACCGGCATAGCCCTTAATAGAGAAATCAAGAGTGGACGCCTCAAATGGCAGCATCTTCTGAGCGGTCTGCATCCCATAAATGCCTGCGAGCACTTGGAGCGGGTTTTTATTCCCCGAGGTTTGCAGCAAGACTCGGTCATTATGAACGAGCTTAAAGGAAATGTCCGGATGTGACAAGGACAGTCTGTTTACCACATCCGTGATATTCCCGAGCTCGGTATGCACGCTTTTGACGTACTTCAGTCTAGCAGGTGTATTAAAGAAGAGCTCACTGACCACAATATCCGTCCCCTTACGGCTTGAATACGATTCCTTCGTGATCAGCTTTCCGCCTTCTAGATAGACTCTCGTGCCGGGACCTTCCCCGGTTGATGTTTTCAGTTCAAACTTTGAGACAGAGGCAATGGAAGGAAGAGCCTCTCCTCTGAACCCTAACGTCCGGATTCGGAAGAGGTCGTTCTCATCCTTGATTTTACTTGTTGCATGGCGGTGGAAGGCATTGACGGCATCGTCCTCTTCCATTCCTTCGCCATTATCGATAATCCGGATTGATTGCAAGCCGGCCTCCTCGACATAGATCTCGATGACCGTACTGTTAGCATCGATAGCATTTTCAACCAATTCCTTCACGACCGAGGATGGCCGTTCGACCACTTCCCCGGCTGCAATCTTGTTGGACAATAAATCATCTAACAGCACTATCTTTCCCATTTGGCCTGCTCCTTTCCGTTCATGTATTATTTCAATTTCTTCTGCAGCGCATAGAGGGCATTCAACGCTTCAAGCGGTGTCATTTCCAAGACGGATAATGACTTCAATTCCTCAATGGCCTTCTGTTCTTTTCCTTTTAACGGTTTCTTCGTTTCCTTTTCATCCGCCGCACCAAAGAAGGATAGCTGCGCTTGTTCAGCCGCTGCTTCCTCACGTGCTGGAGTTTGGACCTCCGCTGTTTTCACCTCAGGCGTTTTCTTCTTCCCATCCTCAAGAACGGTTAGGATCTCCTTCGCCCTTGTAATAACCGCCTGCGGCATTTCTGCCAGCTGAGCCACGTGAATACCGTAGCTACGGTCTGCCGGCCCATCAACTACCTTATGCAGGAAGATGACTTTGCCGTTTTGCTCAACCGCTCGAACGTGAACATTCTTCAGGTTATCCAGCTTATCGGCAAGCACGGTCATTTCATGGTAGTGCGTCGAGAAGAGAGTCGCTGCCCCAATATGATTATGGATGTATTCAATGATGGACTGTGCAAGCGCCATTCCATCATAGGTGGATGTGCCGCGTCCAATCTCGTCAAATAAAAGCAGGCTTCGCTCTGTCGCATTCGTAATCGCATGATTGGCCTCTAGCATCTCGACCATGAACGTACTTTGGCCGGAAATCAAATCATCGGCAGCACCAATACGCGTGAATACTTGGTCAAAAATCGGCAAAACGGCTTTATCTGCCGGAACAAAGCAGCCGATTTGCGCCATGATGGATGTTAAGGCAATTTGGCGCATATACGTACTCTTACCGGCCATATTCGGTCCAGTAATCAGGAGTATCTCATTATGCTTGTCCATTTTGCAATCATTCGGCACATATTCCTGTGTTTTAAGAACTTTTTCGACCACCGGATGGCGTCCATTCTCAATAATCATCGTCTTATCATGCGAGAAGGTTGGCCTCACATAATGCTGGCGCTCACTAATCGTGGAGAAGCATTGCAGGCAATCCAGTTCACTGATTTCTTGAGCCAGCTGCTGCAAACGCGGAATATATTCCTTAATATGATCTCTTAGCTCACAGAAGAGGTCATACTCAAGTCCCGTGCTTTTCTCTTCTGCCTCAAGGATGATTGTTTCCTTCTCCTTCAGCTCAGGCGTGATATAACGCTCTGCATTGGCCAATGTTTGCTTGCGGTCATAGCGGTCATCATGGAGGAGATGAAGATTCGCTTTTGTGATTTCAATATAATAACCGAATACTCGATTATAGCCGACCTTCAAGGAACGAATGCCAGTCCGCTCTCGCTCCCGCTGCTCAAGCTGAGCAATCCATGTCTTTCCGTTCTTTGATGCATCACGGTAGCGGTCAAGATCTTCATTATATCCTTCGCGAATAATGCCGCCTTCTTTAATGGAGATAGGCGGGCTTTCATGAAGGGCACGCTCAAGGATGTCCGTCACTTCCTCACAAGGGTCCATTCTGGCAGCGATTGTCTGCGCTGCCTCATTCGGCAGACGACCCATGACATCAATGATGGCGGGAACCTGCTGCAAGGAACGCTTCAGCTGTAAAAGGTCGCGGGCATTCACATTCCCATACGAAACTCGACCTGTCAATCGTTCCAGATCATAGACTTCATGAAGCAGCTCCCGCAATTCCTCGCGCTCGAAGAATCGGTCCATGAAGGTTTCCACCATGGATAGGCGTGCTTCTATTTCTGTTTCATTGATAAGCGGCCGCTCAATCCATTGCTTTAGTCTTCTTCCGCCCATGGCCGTCTTTGTCTCATCCAGAAGCCAAAGAAGAGACCCCTTCTTCCCTTTAGAACGAATGGTTTCCGTCAGCTCGAGATTTCGCTTGGAGAAATAATCAATCTTTAAATATTGTTCTGATCGGTAATGCTCAGCTGCCTGGATATGATCGAGGCTGCGTTTTTGCGTGCGCTCTATATAATTGAAGAGACGAGCCAGCGTCTCAGGCAGTCCGTCCTGTTTAACGTCTGCCAGCAAGGCAGCGAATGGCTCCTTTATCTCTTGATCTGCTTCATAGGAAATCGCAGCAATCCCGCGTTCCTTTAATTGAACTTCCCTTTCAGCGCCTAAGTCCGGTGCGACAACGACCTCACGAGATCCAATGACCGATACCTCATTCAAGACCTCCTTGAAGTCAGCAAAATGCGTAACCCGGTTTTCGCCGGTTGTTAAATCAAGATAGCCGACCCCATATCCTCCTGGAATTTCGGAAATAGAGGCAAGGTAATTATTTTCCTTATCAGACAGACCTTTGCCCTCCATCATCGTTCCCGGAGTAACGAGCTGCACAACCTCACGTTTTACAACGCCCTTTGCTGCTTTAGGGTCTTCTGTTTGCTCACAAATGGCCACCTTATAACCGCGGTCCACTAGCGTTTCAATATAAGACTGTGCCGAGTGATACGGGACCCCGCACATCGGAATTTTCTGGTCTCCGCCCCCATTCTTGGCGGTAAGAGTAATTTCCAATTCCTTTGAGGCTGTCATCGCATCCTCGAAAAACATTTCATAAAAATCACCAAGACGGAAAAACAAAAACGCGTCCTGGTAATCGGCTTTTATCCGTAAATATTGCTGTATCATCGGCGTGTATGCAGCCACTTCCATTTTCCCAAAACCTTTCTTTTCCTTCTTTATCTAAAGCTCTGTCCCAGGCAGATCGTCTAAAGCTTTATGCACCTGAGTTCAGAGAGGAGTTATCATAAAATATTATAACATAGCACTCAAGTACATCCGCCGAAAAAAGTTGCCTGTCTCATCCATAAGATTCCATAAAAAAACTAGAGAGTTCCCTCTCTAGTGCTCAGTCCCTATTATCTTTTACTGGTCTTTTTCGAGGGGGCATTCCGCCGCTTGACTCTTCGTGTTCAGAGGAGGATGATTCTTCATCATGAAGGAAATTCGGATTAATATCCTCTAATTCTTCATCATCCACATCAAATTCCCAGCTTTCTTCGTCGCTCGATACATTTTCCAGGATAGCTACGGATAATTTGGTTTCCCCGATTATTTCAACCAGGAACTCGCGTTCAACATGAACCGCAATTTTCTCTCCGCAAGGGGATATCAAGCATTCAATGCAATTCGGCTGCTGCACAACCTTTGCGATGACTTCATTGTCATCATAAACGGTCTGGTCCCTGTATTTCAGCTTGATAACATCTTTATAGGGAACCTTCTCCGTTTTTACCTCTGTTTTGGTATTTTTGCAATATGAATACCAGATGTTGACATCATAGTATCCTGCAATTTCTACTTTCTTGCCAATCTTCTTGGCTTCATACGTATGATTAATGATCCAGCAGCCCAGAATGCTGGTTGGGCCATTTTCAGGACAAATCGTATGATTGGCCTTCGTAAACTTTCGTCCCTTTGCCACTACTGCCTTTGCAATGATATCTCTATATTGTGACATACAAGGTTACCCTCCTCAAACATTTTCAATTCATCCTATGCGTGATATACGTCCAGTGTGCGTCCTCAAATATTAGTCAACTAGGAATGCATGGTACAGTTTATGAGTCGCAGAAGGAATGGTGACCTCTTGAACTAAAAAGGAACAAGTCTTCACATTATATGTAGCCTTTCATCGATTCTTTCTCTAAAAAGCAGGTTCAGCGAACCCTTTAACTAAAAAGAAAAGACAAACCCGTCATAGAGGCTTGCCTGAAGTAGCCAATAATTGAATTACGCCTTTTTAATGGAGCGTTTATACCTATACTGCTTCCATTGAAAACGGATGAAGCAGCCAATGCAAAATCCGAGAATGGCGATAAAGGAAGCAGCCGCAACCATCATTGTAAATGCATAGGCAACCGCGTTCCAGCCTGCATAAAAGCTGATCAAGCCGCCGCTTAAGCATATAACCGCAATCGTTTGATTGAATTGCTGCTGATCCCATTCCTCCGGGATATATTCTGAAGTTTTTTTGCGCAAGAATAATCTTCCCGCTCTCATAATCGGATTAAAATTAAATACCAGGCCCATTAAGCCTGCGATAAGCGGAATGGCTAATATCTCATGGATTCCCGTCACCCATGTCAGCACAACACTCAAAAAGATAAACCATTGATTCAAACGTACTAACGGCCGCGGAATTGTTCGAACTTGCTCAGCCATTAAATCACACCTCTCCAATATGTTTTATGTGTTTAATGAATATTTTATCTTATCTATATGCAATTGGAAAGATTTTCATCTGAATGATATAATGAACAATGTAAATCCTTCTATAGAGATGACACTTTGAATGAATCATTGGTGTAAGGAGAAATAAATCAAATAACCAAGAATTTGATATGTCCTTTTAGAGACAGATGTTTCAATCAATGCACCAAATCTCTTCAATATATTGACTGCCTCATCTTGTTTGACCCCATGGATTTCAGCTACGATTGGCATGTCATCCGAGGTGCCTGACCGATGGGTAACATATCCTCCTTCAACAGACATTTGTCTTGAGATCACACTTAATAGCTTTCTTTCCCTTTCTAACATGTTTCATTTCACCCTTTTGACACTGATCTTACCTGATGTTTTTCATCTCCCATAAGCATACTAGCAAAATCCTCATTTCTATCTTCCAATTTTGTTAGACAGGGGCAACAAAATTGTCCCTTGTTTAAACCTCATCCTCCACCGCCTAATAATTTCCTAGTTTATAATAATTTTAATTAAATAGATGTTTTTAATTGATAATCTAAATAAAAATTAATATAATAGGTTTATCCTAAACAAGAGGTGATATGGAAAATGAGCAAAAAATTAACAACTAGCTGGGGCGCTCCTGTTGGAGATAACCAAAACTCCATCACAGCAGGCAGACGCGGACCTACGCTAATCCAAGATGTGCATCTATTAGAAAAATTGGCACACTTTAACCGTGAAAGAGTACCTGAACGTGTTGTTCACGCAAAAGGCGGCGGCGCTCATGGTTACTTTGAAGTAACAAATGATGTGACACAATACACGAAAGCGGCTTTCCTATCTGAAGTCGGTAAGAAAACACCATTATTCATCCGTTTCTCTACAGTAGCCGGAGAACTAGGTGCAGCTGACACATTGCGTGACCCGCGTGGATTTGCCGTTAAATTGTACACTGAAGAAGGAAACTACGATATCGTTGGTAACAACACGCCAGTATTCTTCATTCGTGACGCGATCAAATTCCCAGATTTCATACATACGCAAAAGCGTGATCCAAAAACCCACTTGAAAAACCCAAATGCCGTTTGGGATTTCTGGAGCCTGTCTCCTGAGTCCTTGCACCAAGTAACCATTCTTATGTCTGACCGTGGTATCCCGGCAACATGGCGCCATATGCATGGTTTCGGAAGCCATACATTCAAATGGACAAACGCTGAAGGTCAAGGCGTATGGATCAAGTATCACTGGAAATCCGAGCAAGGCATCAAGAACCTATCTTCTGAATTGGCAGCAGAGCTAGCTGGTACGAACCCTGACTACCATATCGAAGATCTTCATAATGCAATCGAAGCTGGAGACTATCCATCTTGGAAGCTATGTGTCCAAATCATGCCGCTTGAAGATGCAAACACATACCGCTTCGATCCATTCGATGTAACAAAAGTATGGTCTCAAAAAGACTATCCATTAATCGAAGTAGGCCGCATGGTTCTTAACAAAAACCCTGAAAACTACTTCGCTGAAGTAGAACAAGCAACATTCTCCCCTGGTAACCTAGTACCTGGCGTAGATGTATCACCAGATAAATTATTGCAAGGCCGTTTGTTCGCCTATGCGGATGCTCACCGCTACCGTGTTGGTGCGAACCATAACCACTTGCCAATCAACCGCCCTGCTGTTGAAGTGAACAACCACCAACGCGATGGTCAAATGAACCCAACATCCAATGGCGGGGGCTCTGTATACTATGAGCCAAACAGCTTTGGCGGACCATACGAGTCCAAGCAAGACCAGCAAGCCGCCTATGAAGTCGAAGGCTATGCTGCAAGCACACCATACGACAACGATGACTTCTACACTCAAGCAGGCGATCTATACCGCTTATTGAGCAACGAGGAACGTGCGAACCTTGTCAACAACATTGTTGGAGCCATGAAAGGCGTAACGATTCCTGAAATCATTGAACGTCAAATCCAGCACTTCTACAAAGCAGACCCAGAATACGGTACACTTGTAGCCGCTGGTCTTGGAATTAACATTCCAGAAGAAGTTTAATAGAACTGTAAGCAATCAAATTTAACAAATTCTATTCTCATTTGCAAAACTATATTCTCAATTATTAGGAGATACTTTTCGACAAAGTATCTCCCTTTTTTTGTTCATTTTCTCGATTAAATAGGCAGATTATCAATAAGGGGCTGTTTAGCAGTATTGTTTGTTAATTTAGAAAATAAAAATATTATGTAAATTAACTTGGGAATGGCACTCATTCTAAACAGCCTGTTTGGGCAGCTGGTGTTGTAAAGTGAATTAAAAACAGTTCATTTCGAGAAAAAACATGGAGGCTAGGACAAAACGAATGGTTATACCTTATTATTCCTATTCACTAGCAGTTGAAAATATAAATTCGTTCCATTCCGCGAAGTGTAGTCGCTTCCGCGGGGAGGAAGGCTTGAGCCTCCTCGGCACATGTGCCTGTGGGGTCTTCCCGCAGGAGTCGAGTGTATTTCTCTCCATCCCACTAGTCCTAATAGTAGGAAGCGACAATCAATCTCCATATAAAAAGCACTAGCCATCATGACGCCGTTACGGTTATTTGGGACATGGCCGGCACATAATTTATTGCCCCTGGTTGTTTATATGCATCTTTCTAAAATAATCACCCAATGAAAAAGGAAGGCATCATACCTAGCCCTAAACTATTAGATTCTACATAAATTCACTAAGTATTCTAAACATAATTTAAGTCGCTGATGGATTATATCCTTATTTCCCATTTGTAACACAGTTTTTTGGCTTAATTTCTCTTTACTTAACATCTCATAGTGTTCATATGTTTCTAACAATGTCCATAAGATGTATTCATCCATTATCTGCTTATACAAAGATTCACTTTCATCTATGTACCCATCAATAAAACCATCTGCTATTTTACTAAGAACCTCATAATTTTCATGATATTGATTTTTTTGATACCTTGGTGCATTCGAATAAGCCATCAGAAGGAATTTATAACAAAAAACAAAATAACCTGCATATTTTAGATTGAAATCCAGCCTTGGAAACGGATCAATGAGAGAAACATCCGGATAATCGAAAATGATGTTTTCTGGTGTTATATCTTGATTGACTAAAGAAATGGTTTGTTGGTTTTCTCGTCTGTTTTTGATTATGGTTTGTATCTTTTCAACGATTATATCTCTATCAAACTCTAAATCAGCAGCAATCAATTTATGCATAACACTAACGTAGTAATGGTTATCAGCCTGCCATATTTGAGCTGAATCTTTCTGCACACTACCTTCAAGGCTCTCACCATTCCACACCAGGTTACCGAATCCTTTTATACCAGGAGATTTTCCGTGCATAGCTTGAAAGAAAACCCCTAGTTTTCTCCCAAGACTGATTGCTTCTATATGATTTAAACTTTGAATCCTTCTTCCCTTACCCATAAAACTTTCAACGGTAAATACAATTGATTCATCTAAAAAGTATTTGAAAAATGACGGACAAAAATTAACAGAACATTGGTTGGCCAGTCCGTAGTAAGCCTTTGAAGATTCATATTCAGTTTTCAGGTCAAGCTCTTTAAATTCCTGTAATTGTCCATAAGCCTTCTTTTTCTTTATCCTTATGACAATGGCATCTTCCATAATTTTTTCAATTTTATAAACAGAGTGCCATGCTCCTTCTCCAATTTTCGAGATTCCCTTTATTCCTACCTCTTCCATATTTAATATCTTAATAACTTTCTTAATACCCTCGGTTACCAATACGAATGATCCTTTCTAATAATGGCCTTATAACCGAATCAGTCACAAGTCCATGATTTCCCCTTATTTGTCTGTTTAGAGACTCATATTTCTTATGATTTTTTCAAATTCCTTCTTCCTCTAACCAGCCTCTTTTCCAAAATAAAAAAAAGAGCTGATCAATCAGCTCCCGATCGTAGAGAAAAGCACCCGTTCTCAAATAGCTCTATATAAAGAAACCTCTGATTACTTTTCAAGCGATGAAATGTTGAAAAATCTGGACGGTTAAGATGGTTGTTAACAAGCAGCCGAAGGAAGTGAAGACGATGGTTTTTCTATTGTCTTGCTTTTCTTCAGGCTTCATTAATTCATTCATTTGGATGACCCATATGGCCATCGTGATAAGGGCAAGAAATCCAATAGACAAAGCATGTACCTCCTTTTCCCCCTTTTGCAGGAAAGCTGCACTGCCTCAATTGTAACATTTTGTTATTTTCAGGTAAATCCTAGTTGAACGAGTCTGCCTAGCTAGACCCAGTTATTCAAGTCAGCTCTATCTTCCGCTCTCCTATGCCTCCCATAAAAAAACACCAGCTATCCTGACAGCTGGTGTTTTATCTTATTCAATTCCGTCCTTCTGCTTCCCATTTCTCGAATGTTTGCAGGACCATTTTCTGAACAGCCTTGCCTCCACCTTCATCTTGGACATTCTCCACTAGGATGGACATGACGGCGTTAGGATTATTTTGGTCATAGGCGACAAACAGGCCATTTTCCTGTCCCTTTTCATCCTGACTTTTCTTTAATTCTGCTGTACCGGTCTTTCCTGCTAAAGCAAACTGATCCGACTTGGCTGCCGTTGCGGTTCCATCTGTGACGACCTTGCGCATATCCTTCTTCAGCAGAGCGGCATTGTCGCTTGAGGTGATGGATTCCTTCCAAACAGCTGCTTCTGTTGTCTCAAATAATCGCGGCTTCATAAGTGTACCATCTTGAACGATACCGCCATAAAGGGAAGCAAGATGAACAAGGCTCATGAGTACTTCTCCTTGGCCGTACCCGGTATCTGCGAGCAGCTTACTGCTCGTCAGTTTCCCATCATTGGAAATTTGAGAGGCCCTTATCGGGTATTCAAGCGGGAACTTTTCCTCCCCTACTCCCAAATCCTTCAAACCACTTATTAATTTATCTTCCCCAATGGCTAGAGCTGTCTGGGCGAAATAAATATTATCGGAGTATTGAAGAGCCGCTTCTAAATCAACAGGGCGCTTTGGATCGGTCACGCGCGTAATGGAAGCATTTCCCCACTCCTCTCCCTTGGACCATTTCAACCCGGAGATATCGATTGTTTTATTCGGATCAAGTGTTCCAGCATTAAGGCCTATCATGGCAATGAGCGGCTTTATGGATGACCCTGGTGAGAAGGTCGCTGCAAAACGATTCAATAGAGGCTGCTTTGCATTTTCCTCTAGTTTCTTATAATTCTCGGCACTCATACCTAAGATGAAATCATTTGGGTCAAAGGATGGAGAGCTAACTAAGGCAAGTACATCTCCTGTTTCAGGCTGGACAGCTGAGAACGTACCGGCAACACCTTTCATATTCGTATAGGCTGTCTTCTGCAGGTCAGCATCAACCATTAATGTGACGCTTTGACCATCCTCAGGCTCTGTTTCTGCGATTACGGCCGGTTCTTCTCGGTCAATATAGATGGTATAGCCATCCTTGCCCCGGAGCTGCTCCTCCAATAATTCCTCGAGTCCACGCTTCCCAATGACACTGCTCGCTGAATATCCCTTATCCTCATGCTTCTCAAGCTCTTCGGCAGTGATTGTCCCAACATACCCGGTCAAATGGGCAGCACTTTCCTTATAAGGGTATTCACGAACGGCCGTTTCACTGAACTGAACTCCGTCAATTGCATTAAGCTGTTCGATTCGTTCCTTATCATCCTTGGCAATCTTTTGGATTGGCACAAATAGAGATGGTTCTACCCAGCTTTGATTTAATTGCTTATCAATGTATTCTGTCGTATTATCTAGAATTTTTGCAACTTCTGCCTTCTTCGTATCATCGAATTGCTCTGGTACGATTCCAACCTGCTGGGCAGTCCCGTTTATGGCAAGACCCTTTCCATTTCGGTCAAAAATTTCTCCCCTTTGCGCTTTCGTAGATTTAATGCCAATTTTCTCGTCCTTTTGTAAATCTGGTAAGATGAAGGTTGTATCCCAATTGATATACCAATTCTCTTCCTCATCACGTGTCTCTTTCTTTAATTCAACATCCTTATCAAACTCAATTTCTCCTGCAATGGAGTTCATTTTCACCTTTATCGGAAGTGTGACCTGTTCCTTGTCCTCACGATCCTGCTCCCCTTCAAATGCGGTCTCCACCTTTAAATCGGTTATGCCAAGATCACTGTAAACCTTTTCGTAACGGTCGATGAAGTCTTCACTTTTGTAGGATTCCTTTGTGGAAGCCGAAAGATAATCTGTATACATTTCTTCAAAGTCCTGCTTGTTCCACAATTTCACATAGTCATTCAGCCGGCTTTCTGGCTGAACAGAGTCATCGCTGCACCCGACTGATATGAATAGTAATATAAATAAAAAGCTTGCTAGAATACTTTTTTTGCCCAAAGATTCTGCCTCCTTCCAATCACTATCATTATTATAGCAAATGAGGCGTTATTAACCGACACAAAAAACTCCTTATCCATTTGGACAAGGAGTTTTTAAGCTTCAATGAATCTTTTTTTCTTTTTTAGCCTGCTGATGACCTTCGATATACTGACAAAAATCGGAGATAGAAGTGAACGTATAATCCGGTTCGGTTTTAAAATCAGATGTTTGAACCGTACTGAACCATTGGGCTGCCGCCGTCTTCACACCTGCAGCTGCTCCGGCAGCCATATCCGACTCGCTGTCACCGACGAATAAGACCTCTGAAGGCTTGTTTTGGAGAAGCTTCATACACTTCTCAACCCCCTCCTTATCCGGTTTCGGGTTCTTTACATCATCACCCGCAATGGTAACGTCGAAGTAATCATATATCCCTAATGCTTCAAGCGAAAAGGTTAGGGATCTTCTGCTCTTACCTGTTACAATCCCAAGATTGAGATCCATCTCCTTGAATTGCTCAAGCATCTCCTGGATTTTCTCCAGACCCTCAAATTCTCGGTCATGCCCTTTTTCATATTGCTCATAAAAATCCTCAATGGCTTGGTTCAGCTTATCCTTATGTTCTAGATGCTTTCTCAGCATCTCATCCTCAATCGGACCAAAATACTGTACGATGTCCTCATCCGTCATTTCTTTTCCGTCGTATTTCTTGAATACATATCGAAATGCATCAAATGCTGCCGGCAGGGTATCTGCAATCGTTCCATCAAAATCAAATAATATGGTTTTTAACTCCATCCCGCATCTTCCTCTCCTATATATCTCTATTCCTTTTATACCCAACCATGCTTCTTCCTAATACGGTTGATTGCTAAATAAACTTCGGGGCTTGATTAGTTTGATGGCACGAACCCAACGTTCGGATTTCAATCCCATTAAGATGTTATCCCCTTTATTTTTTAAACCAAAATGCCATATATACGAACAATAATAAAAAATTTTAAATAAACATATGTTTTATTTATTGACAAGTGTTTATATATAAATATAATGATAGTGTTGTATTATTTATTTCGGTATTGGAGGATTTATTTATGAAAAAAACATTGGCGGTCATCTTGTCTTCCTTTGTATTAATGGCAGGCTGCAGCGCGAACAATGAAGGAAATCAAGCAGAGGAAGTAAAGCCAATCGGCATTATCGGAGCCATGGATTCTGAGGTCACTAGCCTCCAATCGGAATTGGCAAATGCTGAAGTGAAGGAAATAGCGGGTCTCGAATTCCATACTGGAGAATTAAACGACCGAGATGTTGTTATCGTCAAATCAGGAGTTGGGAAAGTTAACGCTGCCCTTTGTGCCCAAATCTTGATTGATGAATTTGATGTTGATACATTGATCAATACAGGTGTGGCAGGCGGATTATACAGCGAATTAGAGGTAGGAGATATCGTCGTATCCAATCAAGCGGTACAGCATGATATGGATATCACCGCTTTCGGCCATGAGAAAGGATATATTTCTGATATGTCTGAGGATGGAAAGGCAACCTATTTCCAAACAGATAAAGAGCTAGCAGAAAAAACTCAAGCTATCGCTAATGAGGTTATGAAGGATAACAAAGCCTATATCGGCACAATCGCTTCAGGTGACATATTTGTAAGCGACCAAGCCTTGAAGGAAGAATTGATTGAGTCTTTTGATGCGTATGCAGCTGAAATGGAAGGAGCGGCCATTGCTCATGTAGCAAGTGTTAATCAGATTCCTGTAACTATTATCCGTGCCATTTCTGACCTTGCCAACGGCGAAGCAGATGTCACATACGAGGAATTCGAAACGAAAGCGGCTGAGAATTCCGCCGAGATTGTTCGTAATCTTGTAAAAGGACTATAAAAGTTTAAAACGATGAAACCGCCTGCTGGATATACCAGAGGTGGTTTTTCGTTTCCCTATAACACTCTCGTTTTTCCTAAAAATGGTTGTTTCCATCCAATAATATGTTAAGCTATAAGAAATAAGGTTAGATGTTTGAGAGAAGATATTTCTCTCCTATTCTGCCTTCATATTCGCACTTACTAGGGGCGCCAATCGGCTGAGATGAACCCTTTGAACCTGATCTAGTTAACACTAGCGGAGGGAAGTAGGAATGATTTCGACGACTATTATTTCAATCGTTATTGCCACTTCCCGTATAGGGAGGTGGTTTTTATTTTGTTTATTTCTGTTGCTATTCACTAGCTGCTTTACCGACGAGGATCAACTCTATTTCATAAAGGAGGATATGAAATGACGACATTCACGGAAAGACTGTATCAAAATGTACAACCGATTTGGGAACGAAATCATCGTCATCCATTCGTGCAAGGATTAGGGAAAGGTACTTTAGAGAAGGAGAAGTTCGTTCATTATTTAAAACAGGATTATGTGTATTTAATCGATTATGCAAAATTATTTGCCATCGGTGCCATCAAAGCGCACAACCTGAAAACGATGAATACGTTCGCTGCTATCTTACATGACACTTTGCATGTCGAAATGGAATTGCATCGGCAATATGCCGAAAGCTTCGGAATCAGCCGGCATGAGCTGGAGTCAACCAAAGCAACCCCCACTAATGTAGCGTATACAAGCTATATGCTGAATATCGCTCAAAATGGCAGCTTAGCTGATGTAGTCGCCTGCTTATTACCATGTGCCTGGGATTATTGGGAAATCGGAAAATTACTTAGAAAACAATATGGAGACGGGCTCACCTTCAACCCTTATGCCAATTGGATTGAAACCTATGACTCTATCGAGTTTGCTGAAGGTACGAAATCGCTCATTCAACTGATGGATGAACTGGCAGAAGGAAAACCGGAGCGTGAACTAGCTAAGCTTGAGGAATATTTTCAGGTAACATCCAAATATGAATATTTGTTTTGGGAAATGAATGACAAACAGCTGGATTGGCCCATTTAAGCGTCGAAATCAAGCTGATTCATAGACAGATAGGAGAGTGAAACCTTAATGTCCACGATTACCAAATTGACCATGACCGCTTTACTAACGGCGATCACAACTATAACAAGCAGCCTGATTTACATCCCTATCGGCTTTGCCAAGATCTTTCCCATACAGCATCTCGTTAATTTACTTTCAGCTGTCCTTCTTGGCCCAGCCTATGCGGTTATGCAGGCATTCCTTTCTTCCACAATCAGAAATATCACAGGAACAGGCAGTGTGTTTGCCTATCCAGGCAGCATGATTGGTGCCTTCTTAGCCGCTATTCTTTACAGCAAAACAAAGAAAATCGGGCTCGCAGCCACAGGAGAAGTCATTGGCACAGGACTTCTAGGAGCCATGGCGACCTACCCCATTGCCGTTCTTTTCTTTGGAAAAGAAGCGACATTATTTGGACTCATCCCTGCCTTCACCATCAGTTCCGTCACAGGAGCAGTCATGGGATATGGATTATTGAAGATCTTGATCAGGAACCGAGTTTTACTGCCAAATGAACAAAAGATAAGATAAATAAACAGCCCAATCAGGGTATAGAAGCTCAGTTTCCATCATTTACAATTATCCCCTTTACTGATGTTATAATTTACTCATACTCTATTTCTTAAGGGGGATAATAGAGCTTTTTATCAGCATCAGCAAAAGCTTTTCTACAATTCGG
>NZ_JBJEFJ010000055.1:0-2984 GCF_051873915.1 Pradoshia sp. | reverse complement strand
AAAAGTTTTTATCTCGTTTTTCGGAAGCAACTTTTATATAATACCTGATATTTTTCATTAACGCAATACTTTTTTATAACTTTTTTCAAAAACCATTGCTTAATGAATCAGCTCATTAAATATACCACCTTTGTCCGATAAAATATACTGGGATTTAGAGGAAATAAATTCACCTATGTCCTTCCTCACGAGCTTTGATATACCCATAGTAAGCACAGGTTCCATTCTCATTTAAATCCTTTACCTCAAATCCACACTTCTCATAAAAGCTGAAATTAGCTGCTGATGTATGTGCAAACCAATCACCATGAGGCAGCTTCTGGACACAAAGCTCAACTAGTCTTCGGCCAATCCCTCTCCCCTTATATTCCGATAAAACCACAAGGTCCATAATATTAGCCGCCATAATTTTGTCTGAGATCACACGAACCATCGCCACCATTCGATCAACATCCCAAACCGTAAAAGCCCAGGTTGAGTTCTGGAATATTAGTGTGTACTTTTCCTTTTGCCATGATGGTATATCCCGTGCCCAGCCCGCATCCTTAAAAAGATTTTCGACCTGCGCAGCCGGGACTCCCTCCGTGCCATCTCGAATAACAAGCCCATTAACATATTGATACATATTTAACTCCCCCTTGTTATTACTAATTCTTCACTGGAAGATGTATTCCTTTTATCAATTTTAAAAAGAAGGATTATACTGAAAGAAATGGAATACATATAGATGATCTTATGATAAATCTATCCCCCAATGATTTATCTTTCTATGAAAGGTGTCTTCTGAATGAACAGTCCAATTTGAGTCAACCCATTCATATTTAAAGCAATAAAATGAATGGGGGATAGACAATTGAATAGAAATTTCAACCTTCTCATTATGGGACAGTCTGCCGCTAATATCGGCGATGTTCTCTATATGGTCAGTATCATCAATCTGATTTTTACCCAGACAGGCTCTGCAGCGGCGGCTTCCTTCGTACCGTTTACGATTACATCCGCCATGTTCTTATCAAGCCTCCTGACTCCTCTACTATTCGGTAAAGTCAGTTTGAAATGGTTAATGACAGGTTCGCAGATTGGCAAGACCTTTTCACTTATCTTATTAGGCTTAAGCTGGTCCATGCTGTCGGGATCAACCTATGGATGGGTATTCCTAACTATTGGATTGATTGCCTTCCTTGACGGTTGCGCAAACCCGATTCGACAAGCTCTGATTCCTCATTATGTGAATCCTGAGCAGCTGTTGAAGGCAAATGGATTGGGTGAGTCCATTACCCAGCTCATTCAAGCAACTATGTGGTTTATCAGCAGCGCTGCTTTATTATTTGTCAGTTCAAAGGCACTAATTTGGATTGCCGTTGTTTTGTTCATCCTGGCAAGCCTCTTGCTTTGCCTGCTGGCTGATGTTGTCTCAGCTCCTATTGAACAGACCGCCAAACAAGATCGATTGAAAAAAGGATGGAGAACCATCTTTTCTACTCCTGTATTACGGGTAATCACCAAGATGGATGTTCTTGAAACCATTGCAGGTACCGTTTGGGTCGCTGCCATCATCCTCGTATTTGTAACCGAGGCATTGAACAGTGATGAGAGATGGTGGGGATTTATTAATGGGGCATTCTTCTTTGGGTTGATCATCGGGAGTATCTATTGTGTTAAATACAGCTCCTATATCGAGAGAAAATTAGGGATGGTGATGTGTTGGAGTATAGCAGCTTCCTTCCTTGTCACCCTGCTATTCAGCTTCAACAGCATACCGCTCATTGCTGTATTTCTTTCCCTATTAATCGGCTTTTTCGCCCAATTAAAAGACATTCCCCAGCAAACGGTCATTCAAAGGAGTGTACCTAAGGAGCAGCTATCAACTGTGTATACCTCACTCGGCGCCCTCTCTACTGGGACATTTGGTTTCGCTTCCCTATTAATGGGTATAGGCGCTGATCTATTTGGGGTGAGAGCTGTGTTTATTCTTTCTGCCCTTATACTAGGAGTGGCGAGCCTGCTCATGTTTAAGTATAGAATGTTATTTACGGAGCACTGGAGGGGAAGATATGACAATTGAGAAAGTCAAAATCGTTAAAGGAGCCAATTTCATCTCAATTGAAGATACGAAATATCTTTCAGAGGAAGAGCTGACTGAATTCATCATCGATCTAATGGAACAACCCTGTGTTAATGCCATCCGGTATCTTAACATTCTCGTGAACAGCCAATTCAGCCCGGAGATAGAACGGCTTTTACAGGAGTATGACTTTCAGTTCCATGATGAAATCATCACTGTGCAAAAGGAGTTAAATATTGAGCCAGCTCATAGCCCATATACTTTCATAGACCTTTACACCATATCTGAAAAGGAGTTCACTACAGTCTGGAATCAAGTAATGCACGCTTCTTTAAATGCTACTCCCTCTATGAATGCGGAGGAACAAATGGAATCAATTAAAATCGAACTTGGTTCTGAATACCGCCGGTCTTGCATCATGGTATATGAAAAAGGCCAACCAATCGGAGTGACTATCCCTCATATAGAGGAAGGAACAGCTCAAGAGGGGAGAATCTTTTATTTTGGCCTAATTCCCGAAGAAAGAGGAAAAGGAAAAAGTATCCTCATCCACCAGCATACATTGAATCTTCTTATGCGTACATTTGGAGCAGCCTATTATATTGGCAGTACGAGTCATAAAAATCTACCCATGCTCCAGGTCTTTAAGAAGAATGGCTGTATGGAATTGGAGAAGAATAAGGTGTATAAGAGAGTCAACTAAATAAAGGGAAAAGCCAGTTCACCTTTGAACTGGCTTTGTTTATGCAACAGCATATATTTACTCTTCCCTTGCCGATTGCTTCTTCATTACTCCAGTCATGAATAGCGTAGATAACAAACATACGATAGCTACGAGGACATACACATAAGGAGGCAGTATACCCCAAGTAGCGAAATACAATACTACCGGAGCCAACACAGCATAAAACCACCTAAA
>NZ_JBJEFJ010000054.1:0-3010 GCF_051873915.1 Pradoshia sp. | reverse complement strand
AAATACGGTCTTAAAGGCGCGCGTCGTGCACCACAATTCTCAAAACGTTAATATTGGTTATATACCAATGTTTACAGCCCTTCCTCAGAAAGAGGAAGGGCTTTTTATTTGAATTATCCCCCTTAGAAGCCTCCATACATATAAGCTGGTTTGTCTTTCGTCTTCTGAGTAAATCTTATTGGTATTCTTCATACGCCATAGATGCATAAGCCTTATTATTCTCCTCTTTAAGCTGCCCTTTCATTACCGAAAAATAACCCTATCAAATTTCAAAATAATTTACCTTTATGTTAAATAATTTTAATACTTCACCTTATAAAATAATTTAGACATTAATATTATTTTAATATAATATTATAAAGTGCTTAACTCATGTGATGTGAGGTGAGCATTCTTTTTGTATTTATCATACTCGGAGGGCAGTAAATGAGAAGTAGATTTTTTATTTTATCAATCATTTTTACTTTATTTATTTCCTGGTTGCCTGTACAAAGCTCTCAGGCAGCTAGATGTGACAATTTAGGAATTGCAAATGATTTTAATGTATTTGTATTTGGAAACCATACTCAAATGAGCTCTGATTCAGAAGGAAGAGTGGCGGTAGGAAAGAGAGCCGAATATACCAATTATGGTATAGGAGATAAATTAACGCCTTCTGCTGCTGGCCGAAATGACTTGATCGTTGGAGAGGAGCTCTATGCAGAAGGCGGTACAAACTTCAATGGGAATACAGTTATTGGCGTGAATGGGACAATTGAAAAATATACAATGACAAATAATAATGGGCAGAAAGAGCCTTTAAGAGAGGACGTAAGTGGTTTATTTGCGGATGCTAAAGCAGATTTAATTAACAAAACGTCTAAATGGTCACAATTGACCCCCAATGGTACATTTGAAAACCAGTATTCAACATTAACGTTAAAAGGGGATCATCCAGAATTAAATATTTTCACACTTAAAACGGAAGACTTCCAAGGGGTATCATTATTCAAATTAATTGTGCCAGAGGATGCAACCGTTCTAATAAATGTATTAGGTACTGATTTAAGATTATCAGGGTTTGCTTTAAAAAAAGGTGATCAAGATTTTTCTCCATCTGATGGGGGGAGAATACTCTGGAATTTTCCTGAACTAATTAACTTTGATTTGAGTAATATTGGTATGGTCGGTTCTATATTAGCACCATATGCTACATTAGCACCTACTGGCAGCGGTCAATTAAATGGAACGCTTATTGTAGAAAATTTCATTCATTCGCAGCATGGAGGAATCGAAACACATCATTATCCGTTTAACGCAAAGTTACCAATGGAGGATGAGGAAGACGAACCAATTAAGGACCCAAAAGGATCCATTCAATTCACGAAAGTGGAAAAGGGAACGAACAAAAAGCTTGAGGGAGCCATCTTCCGGCTGTATGTGGATAAAGAATGTACAAAGGAAGCGGACCATGCAGATGTACAATCAAGTGAAGATGGAATCGTAACATTTAAGGAACTATCCTATGGTACCTATTATGTAAAAGAGATCAAAGCGCCAATGGGCTATCAGTTATCATCGGAAATCCGAGAGGTGACCGTGGATAAGAAAGTTGTAGATGCGGGGACATTTGACAATGAATACGATAGCATAATCATCGAAGAACCAAAAGGATCTATCCAATTCACGAAAGTGGAAAAGGGAACAGATAAACAATTAGAAGGTGCTACTTTCCGTTTATATATGGATAAGGAATGTACAAAAGAAGCGGACCACGCAGATGTACAATCAAGTGAAGATGGAATCGTAACATTTAAGGAACTATCCTATGGTACTTATTATGTGAAAGAAATCGCTGCGCCGGAGGGCTACCAGTTGTCCACGGAAATCCGGGAGGTGATCGTCGACAAGGATGATACTGAAGTAGATGCAGGGACATTCGAGAATGAATTGATTTTCGAGGACCCAAAAGGATCCATTCAGTTCACGAAGGTCGAAAAAGGTACGGATAAAAAACTAGAGGGAGCTACCTTCCGTCTGTATATGGATAAGGAATGTACAAAGGAAGCGGGCCATGCAGATGTGCAGTCTGATAAAGATGGAATCGTATCATTCACAGATCTCTCCTACGGGACTTATTATGTGAAAGAGGTCACTGCACCGAAAGGCTACGAGTTATCGACAGAAATCCGAGAGGTGACTGTGGATAAGGAAGTGGTACATGCAGGGACATTCGACAATGAATTAATTATCGTCGAAGAACCAAAAGGGTCGATTCAATTCACGAAAGTGGAAAAGGGAACGAACAAAAAGCTTGAGGGAGCCATCTTCCGGCTGTATATGGATAAGGAATGCACAAAGGAAGCGGACCACGCAGATGTGCAGTCTGATAAAGATGGAATGGTATCGTTCACCGAATTATCCTATGGTACTTATTATGTGAAAGAGGTTGCTGCGCCTGAGGGCTACCAGTTATCCACGGAAGTTCGAGAGGTGACTGTGGATAAGGAAGTGGTAGATGCAGGGACATTCGACAATGAATTAATTATCGTCGAAGAACCAAAAGGGTCTATCCAGTTTACGAAAATCGAAAAAGGAACGGGTAAACAATTAGAAGGAGCTACCTTCCGTCTGTATATGGATAAGGAATGTACAAAGGAAGCGGGCCACGCAGATGTGAAATCTAACGAAGATGGTATCGTTTCGTTTACGGATCTGCCATACGGCACCTATTATGTGAAAGAGGTCGCTGCACCGGAGGGCTACCAGTTATCCACGGAAGTTCGAGAGGTGACTGTGGATAAGGAAGTGGTAGATGCAGGGACATTCGAAAATGAATTAATCATCATTGAAGAACCAAAAGGGTCTATCCAGTTTACGAAAATCGAAAAAGGAACGGGTAAACAATTAGAAGGAGCTACCTTCCGTCTGTATATGGATAAGGAATGTACAAAGGAAGCGGGCCATGCAGATGTGAAATCTGATAAAAATGGAATCGTATCGTTCACCGAATTATCCTATGGTACTTATT
>NZ_JBJEFJ010000053.1:0-3021 GCF_051873915.1 Pradoshia sp. | reverse complement strand
CCCCTTTAGAGGGCTGACTGCCTTATTTCAATATAAGCTTCGCGACAGATTCCACATGCGTGGAGTGTAATTGACAACACATGAGGTGATGGTGAGTTTCTATGAATTAATTATCATGCAACTACTTAGATTTTTTATAACATGTCGCCCAGATAGTTTCAAACTGTAATAGGTTTCACTATATCGAAATAGATATAAGCCACCACTTTGTTTACTTCAAGAGTCACATCCCTAACTCCAATTTAAAGTAATTTATTAGCGCTCTTTAAAAAAGTTAGCTTTTTGTTAGCAGACTCCTTCCCTAAAAAACAAAGCGATGTACCTCAGATCCATTGCTTTTACAGTGATTATGATTTATTTAGTTCTTTACAACAAAGTCAAGTAAATGAGCATCTTCTATTGGTATCTCTGTAATCAAATCGAAACTTTTGTTATCCAAAACCAATAGGCTTTCTTTCTTTTCAGATGACTTAACTACATATATTTCTTCTTCATTTATATTTTGATATAAAAAGCGGTAGATACTATTTGATTGAATATAATTTTTGTCCAGCTTTTTAAATTTGGGTGTAGGCTCCAATGACAACATGCCAATTATAGGTCCTGTTTCATTATCACTAATAGAAATTAACGCTCTGTTCTCATCAATAAACAAAGGAGGCGAATCATCACTATAATAATAATCTGCAGAGATATTTAAGAATGGCTCATATGTTTTATAATTGAAATTTTTATCATATACATACATCTTACCTTGTGAATCTAAAATATATAGGTTCTTTTCCGTTGAATATATCGGTGATAGATCTTCATTTTTTTTTGGCGTCTTATACTCAATAGTTTGTTGTTCCATGGAGAGAACACCAATTCCAAAATTCTCGTACTTGCCTTTTTCATTCAGTTGTCCACTTGTTCCATAAACAATTTTATCACCGAATTCTAAAATTGGCGTCCATTTAGGGACATGACCATATTCAGTTTCAAAACTCATTTGATTGGTATAATTAGAAATAGATACGTTAAACTCACCAGATTCAGTTAAATTCTGTTCTCCAGTTTTGTAAGAGACCAAGGTTTGGAATAGTATATCATTCCCATAATGCATTATATGGTCCACACCTACATCAATATCAAAGTACGATAGATTAATCTTTTCAAATTGCTTCTTACTTATGTCATAGGTGTAATAATAATTATCAATTGTTGCTTCACCAAAAAGTGAAACATACAATTTGTTCTGGTCGTTGGGCTTTTGGTGAGCAATCATTCTCCTAAAATCACTGTCTATTACTTCATATTCATGCATGATTTCACCAGTGCTATTAACTTCTTTTATAATTAAATTCTCTTGATTAACCCGAATATCAGCAGGATAGAATAATAAGTAATTTCCTTCTTCATTAGAAATTGGTTGGAAATTCTCAATTCCCTCCACTTTTATTCTTTCGGCTTCATCTGACTGTTCAGTAAATATTATAAATGTGAAGGCTAAGCTAAACACAGCCAGTAAACAAAAGATGACGTTGATTTTCTTCATATATCCCCTCTAAATTTTCCCAGGAAGCGCTGTCCCCCATTTTTTCTTTAACCTCGTATTTGCATCTGCAACTATATCTGCCGGAATAACCGCCAATAGACCATCGATTTTGAATGCCCTAGAAGATCGAAGATCGTATCCGGCATGACTCCACATAGCATTTGTTAATTTAGAACAATACCATGCATCTGTTGACCAGATGTCGGTTCTTAATTTATATGGTTCTCCCTCTTGTTTTTTCCCAAACTCTACAGCCTTTTTACGTTGTGCAGCAGTAGCACTCTTTCCTAATTTTGTCGTAACTCTATATTGCTTAATCCCGCTTGCCCCTTTCCATAAATTGCTTCTATTCCAGACAAAGACTTTAGCGCCATTTTTCACTGTTTTTGATGCTTCAATGACATGATAATCTACGGTATGTAAAACTGCTGTATGACCAGTATATGATTTTTCGCCAACCCCAACTTTATTCCCTGCAGCGTAATACAATATATCCCCATATCTCCAGGATTTAGCTGTTGTTTGCATTTCTTCATCTTCTTCTGAAAAGAAAGACTCTGCTTTAAGATCCAACTCACCCAATTTATCGTTTAAGATATCATAAGACTCTATTTCATATAGAACAGCATCCTCTAAAGTTATCAAATAGTCTTCATAATCAATATGAACCTGGTTTACTTGTTCCAAAAATTCATCTTCGCTTATTTCCTTTCCAACATTCAACAAAAGTAGTTCATCAACAATATTGATTTTCTTCTCCAAAAAAGATTCCACTTCATCTTTTAATGAAATACTATCGGCAGCATAAACACTTAACGGGGAAACCAAAAACATCGTACAAATACACATACTCACAAATTTTTTAGCCCACATCTCTACACCTCGTTAATATTTATTTTTATCAAAACTAGCTTAACACAAAAATTACAATAATTTAAATATTTTTCCAATTTTTGTCTTTTATAAACGACATAATAAGGTGATTTATTAGAGTTTGAGAGTTTGCCGTTGGTGGTCACTCCCCGATATTCGTCATCCCGAATTTTTCCATCTACAAACCAATTCAAACCTCTAGTAAACCTGTAAGAAGACAACATAATTATTCAAAATAAAAAAGCCAGGGGGCGTATCCCGGCTTACTTTTTGGGACTAACAAGCAGAGCATACATAGAAGCAACCTTCTAAAAAAGAAGTACAATCAATCTTTCCGCCAGTCGTCCATAAGCAAGTACACAAGTAGCAAAAACAAGTATGATTTCAAACATGACTATCCCCTTTTACCAACAACCGAAAGCCCTTTAAACCTGAAAGAGTTGACTCCTCAACTGCTTCACTCACTAATTGGGAAAATTGCTTGTACAGTTGAAGGTCATATCCGAATTCAATACACGTTCATAAATCCAATACAGGAAACATAAAAAAGGCAGCGCCCCAAAAGGGCTGCTGCCTTATTTCAATATAAGCTTAGCGACATTTTCCACGTG
>NZ_JBJEFJ010000052.1:0-3026 GCF_051873915.1 Pradoshia sp. | reverse complement strand
CAGAAAAAAGGGCGCTATGTAACGGGTTTTGCTGTCGGCATCCTCTATTCCGATGGAAACAATTATCCCGTCATTCCCGGTAATGTCGCCAACTACTCAAGCTATCCGTTTCCCGTCCACTATAAATTAGTTCCTTGCTGTACAGGAAAGCGACTCTTAAATGGGGATTCTTCATTAGAGAAGAGGATTATCGAGGCTGCATTGCAGCTGCAGAGTGAAGGGGCAAAGGTGATTTCTAGCGCTTGCGGCTTCTTCGGAAATTTTCAGGCTCAAACTGCAAGTGCCCTCAATATCCCTGTCTTCTTATCCAGTTTGGTCCAGTTGAATATGATTCAGATAGGGCTGAAGCCAGGACAAAAGATTGGTATTTTAACTGCTTATGAAAAGGGATTGACCGATGCGCTTTTAAAAAGCTGCGGGATTACAGATGAATCCAACCTGATTATCGGAGATCTTAGCAAGGGAGCTGAGTTTTCTTCCATTTCAAATGGTGCTGGTGCATTCCATAACGATCGGCTTCGTAATGAAGTTGTCAGCAAGGCAACTGAAATGACAGAAAAACATCCGGAAATTGGAGCCATTCTTCTGGAATGCAGCGATCTTCCTCCCTGTGCCTATGCCATTCAACAAGCCGTGCAGCTGCCAGTATTTGATTTCATGACACTTATCCGGTGGGCGCATGATGCTAATAGTCAGAGTCCTTATTATGGATTTATTTGAATGTAATCTTGAAAAAATTAGGAACATTTGTTAAGGTTAAACCAATCAAATCATTTGCAGGGGGACTCTTTTAGAGTTGAGAAGGTAGAACCTGACCCTTAGAACCTGACTTAGTTAACACTAGCGTAGGGAGCATCGTATAATATTTTTTTGTATACTTTAGCTCTCCATTTGTTTTGGAGAGCTTTTAACTTTATTCAGCTTTTTATGGCAAATTCAATGCAAGTTGAAAGAAGGCTTCAGGGGCGAGTGCAAACTCCTGCTGAATAAAGTTAAAGCCTCCGGCGGATGGCAGAAAAGTTGAGAGGAAGGTTTTCGGGCGGAGCTCGAACAACT
Source organism: Pradoshia sp. (assembly GCF_051873915.1). Lineage (NCBI taxonomy): Bacteria > Bacillati > Bacillota > Bacilli > Caryophanales > Bacillaceae > Pradoshia > Pradoshia sp. The sequence continues at coordinate 1,970 of NZ_JBJEFJ010000052.1, read as the reverse complement.
TTTCGCCGCAATAACTCCGAGGAGTTATTGGGATGTTTCCTAAAACTAAATAAATCATTTGATTGCGGGGGGACTCTTTTAGAGTTGAGAAGGTTAAAACCTGACCCTTAGAACCTGTTAGTTAATACTGGCGTAGGGAGCAATGGTCATCAGGCGTATACTGATGCTTAAGCCCTTTTATTCTTGCTAGTGAGATAGAAGGGCTTTTTTCTTTCTTGCGTCCATCAAAAAATGGAGGAGAGAAGATGAACGATTTATCTGGAGGAACAAATGTATTCACCCAAGTACGTGAGAGGAATCCACTCATTCATTGCATCACGAATTATGTGGCAGCTAATCTGCAGGCAAATGGCCTGCTGGCAATTGGGGCGTCACCTGTGATGGCGGATGGCCCTGATGAGGTGGAGGAGATCATTAAGGCGGCATCGGCCCTTTCCATCAATATCGGGACACTCAATCCACAGATGAGGACGGCAATGCTAAAGGCGGGCAGGGCCGCTAATGTGCGAGAAATCCCAGTATTGCTCGATCCTGTCGCGGTCGGGGCTGCTTTGTATCGGAAGGACACCGTTCGAGAGCTTCTTGATGAAGTTCATGTAGATGCGATTCGCTGTAATGTTGGTGAGCTCGCAGCACTTTCTGGAGCTGCATGGGAGCAGAAGGGTGTGGACAGCGGCACGGGGACGATTGACCTTGAGGAGGAGGCTAAGAAGGTTGCCTTGAAATATGAGTGCCTCGTGATTGTGACGGGGGAACGGGATTATCTAACGGATGGGGTGGAAGGACGCTGGGTTAGCGGCGGTCATCCGATCATCACGCAGGTTACGGGCAGCGGCTGTTTGCTCAGTTCGGTTTGTACTGCGCTATTGGCTGTCCATACAGAAAATCGATTAGATAGACTTGCAGAAGGATTGTCTCTTTATAAGCGGGCGAGTGAGGAAGCGTATCAGCAAAGCTCAACTCCTGCATCCTTCCAAGCTGCCTTTCTGGATCAATTATTTATCCAAGCGAATGGGAGGGTGGAAGCATGAATGTGGTGATGACGATTGCCGGGTCAGATTCCGGCGGAGGAGCAGGCATACAGGCTGACTTGAAGACCTTTCAGGAGCTGGGTGTCTTCGGAACATCTGTGGTGACGGCCTTAACGGCTCAAAATACGATGGGTGTTCATGATATATTTGCCACGACCTCAGCATTTGTCCGGTCTCAGGCAGAGGCTGTGTTCTCTGACTTTCCTGTCCAGGCTGCTAAAACAGGAATGCTCGCTTCAAGTGAGATTATTCGTGAAACAGCGGAGATTCTCAGAATGCAAGATTTGCAGCTTGTCGTTGACCCTGTCATGGTTGCCAAGGGCGGCGAGCAGCTGCTTGGAATGGAGGCTGTCCGTGACCTAAGGGAGCATTTGATTCCGCTTAGTACGGTTATTACGCCGAATATACCGGAAGCAGAGGTACTGACGGGAATGAAAATCCACAATGGGAATCAAATCGCAAAAGCGGCTGAGCATTTGCTTGAGCTTGGGGCGAACTGTGTTGTCATGAAGGGCGGTCATGTTGATGACCCGGATTTTGCAACGGACGCCGTGTACTTTGAGAACGGTCATTCGTTTAAAATGACAACCAAGCGTGTCCGAACTCGGCATACCCATGGGACAGGCTGTACCTTTTCTGCAGCCATTACAGCCTTCTTAGGACAGGGATGGACGGTGGAAGAGTCTATCGTAGCAGCAAAGCAATTTATCCAGCTGGCAATTGAGCAGGAGCTTGGGCTCGGAAGCGGAAGTGGACCGACGAATCATTTTGCTTATAGAAAAAGTAAGGAGAAATGTGAGGTGGAAATCATTGAAGCGTGAACAGCTGCAGGTTTATTTTGTGATGGGGTCAGTTAATGTCAAGGAAGCAAACCCTCTTGAAGTTTTAGAGCAAGCCTTAAAGGGCGGAATCACCATGTTCCAATTCAGGGAAAAGGGC
>NZ_JBJEFJ010000051.1:0-3042 GCF_051873915.1 Pradoshia sp. | reverse complement strand
ATGAAGAAAAAAGGTTTGCTGTTCGGGATTGCGGCGATTTTGTACTTTCCAATCGGCGTGATAATGGCATTGACGAAGAAATATAAGTAATCAGAGCGCCAACCTGTTCAAAGCGGGTGGGCGCTCTATTTTTATAGAGTGATTGTGTGGATATTAAGGAACGAATTAAGAGTGTCATAGAGTCAAAAGGTCCCAGCTACGAGAGGTGTTTTAGTTTGTCTGATAAGTGAGCCTACTTTGAAAAGTGTAAGTCTTTGATTGAATCATTATTGTTTTTTTCACTACTTTTTTATTGGAGAATCGCCCTTTTCCCAATTTGTAGGTCCTTCGTCAAGTGGTATAAATTTATTCCAATATTCTCCTGATTGCTTGTCAAAAATAATGATATTATTGTCATTAGCAGGAACCAGATCATACCTGTATTCACCGCTAACACCGGCTTCATTTGATTTATTTTCGGATATGACCATTTGAAAAATACCTAAAATAGTGAAACCTATTATTATTGCTAAACCGATGATAATTGATGAACTATTTTTCATTTTAAACCTCCTATTTTCATAATACTATCATTATATATTGCTGGTTCCAAAATAATCCAATTAATTTTAAAATATAGTTTTTACGAAAATATCCTTTTCATAAATCAAGCTTATCCTTGAAGTAATTTTCCTTGTGTTTCAAACTCGGTTATAGGTTTATTTAAATTCATCAAATCATGTCAGCTTAAAAACCATTATTGGAATCATTTTGGCTCTCCGACCGATACCAGCGAGGAGTTTTTAGTTATTTGTCTCGTTGAGCAGTTCCAGAGCAGACGGATGGAAAAATCAGGCGTGGAGCCACATATCACCTTACCTTAAAGACAAAGGGCGGGCTCTCGCACGATTTAGCCTGGCTTGAACGGGTTCGCGAGGTATGTAAGAGGGTTAAGCCTTTCCGTGTGGTGATGGGGAACCGGCATATTCCGGGGAATCGATTCTGTATGTAAGCGGACAATCTGCAGGCAGTCTCGCCCTCGCCGGAGCTGGTTACGCATAATTTTGAGTTGGATGATTTCGTTCCCCATCTGACTCTTGGAAAGGAGAGGTACGGCGGGGAGATTTCAAGAGGAATGTCGAAACATGACTTATGGGAGATGGGACGAGAGGCAAAAGTGCACTTGAGCCCGTATCCAGTGCTTGATATAGGGTTTATTCGGGTGTATAGGCTTAATGACAAATTTGTTAGATATGAAAGGTATGAGGATATCCTGTTAGTAGGTCCAAAAGGAGGGGTGAGCTGAAAACCTAGTAATATCAAGGGTTTTCGGCTCTTTTTTTGTAGGATTGGTTGACTGGTAGTCTTTTAAAATGACAAAAATCTTCTATCTTTTGCGAAAAGTGGCGAAAAGTTTCCTTTGATTTGGAAGCGATTTCACATTATACTTAAAGAGTATTATTTTTTGTTCTTTTGTATTAGATTCACATGATCTAAAGCGCCTGAGCAGGAATAGTAACACTTTATGTGCTATGGCACTAGGAGGAAAGAAAGATATGGAACAAGGTAAAGTAAAATGGTTTAATGCAGAAAAAGGTTTTGGATTCATCGAGCGCGAAGCAGGTTCTGACGTATTCGTGCACTATTCTGCGATTCAAGGCGAGGGCTTCAAGACTTTAGAAGAAGGCCAGTCTGTTAGCTTCGCGGTAGAAGAAGGACAACGTGGTCCTCAAGCTGCGAATGTAGAAAAACTATAAGAAACCATGAAAAAACCAGATTCTCAAACAGGGAATCTGGTTTTGTTCGTTTCTTAAGGGTTCTGGCGGATCAGCTCTTCAATCCGTTTAGCGATTCGTTCGGCTGTTGTCTCGAGGCTGAGGGCTAGTTCTTCATAAAGGATAGGGGATACCTTCATAAGCGTCTGGGCATCCTGGCTTGGCAGCTTCTTGTCGATCGCGGCAAGCTCGTATTTCCTGCGGATGATCGTATTGACCATTTGGGCGATCTCAAAATGATCACTTGAGTCCAGTGCATCCTGGTATTTATGGTTCCGGAATGTCGGACGCTCATTCCACTCGCTTGCAGGCTGCGTGAAGACCTGAAGAATCTCCTCAGCTGTCTTAGCCGTAATGATAGGCGATAGCTTTGAATTCTCACATTCTACTGGATGGTATAATTGCAGTGACTCATTCTGGTAGGAGCGCAAGGTGTAGTAAGGCGCCTTTGGCCCCATGAAGCTCTGCTCCTGAATATCTTCGATGATGCATACGCCGTGTATTCCGTAAAAGACCTTCTCCCCAATCGAATACATATAAATATTGCCTCCCTGTTGGTTACCTTCTTTCCAAGTAACCGTATATTAATAAAATAATAGATGAATAGCCGTCTTCTCTTTTCGGCAGTCCATTGCCGTTCCTTTGTCAATCCCTTAACATCTTGGCAATCGTATTTGCGACGATTCGCAGCGGCTCAGCCGATTTCTGGGCAAGGCAAAGCATCATGCCGCCCTCAATGATGGCACTTAAGCTGACAGCGGTTGTCTGTGCTGCTGTTTCTGTGAATCCTTCAGCCATTAATTTCTGTGAATAGATGACCTGCAGGTTCTCATACAATTGGGCGCATGCCGCACGAACCGGGTCGCTTAAACTAGCCATCTCGCTGACCATGCTGCTGACGGTGAAGCCGGTAATCGTGCCTGTCTCCTCATACTGGGCGATCAGCATGTCAATCATGGCCGTAACGGCTACAAGCGCACTCGTATGCTGAGCGAAGATGTCCTCAATTTGGCTGGTGATTGATTCGTTCAATGAATGGAGGCATGCAATGAGCAGCTCCTCCTTGCCGTTCGGGAAATGGTGGTATAGTGAGCCTTTCGTAATGCTGCATTCTCGGAGGAGTTCGTTTAATCCCACTCCTTTATAGCCCTTTTGCTGAAAAAGGACCGTAGCGGTTTCAATGATTCGTGATTTTGTTTCCAACAAACAGGCACCTCCATACCAACCGGTCTGTCTTTATTATATCAAAAATAATCCAGTACCCCCAAATGATTGAATTGTGTGGTAA